>JAPPGB010000021.1 GCA_028821475.1 Spirochaetaceae bacterium | reverse complement strand
GTGGCGAGCAGCGGGTTGCCGGCCATCAGGCTCGACAGGCACTCGAAGATCAGCGGCGGTCAGCGCTTGTAGGGGTCGGCGGCGTCGCGCAGGCCGTCGCCGATGAAGTTGAATGCCATCACGGTAACGATCACGAACAGCGCGGGAATCAGCAGCCACGGGAAGATGGCGACGCTGCGAAAGTTCATGGCGCGCTGCAGGAGCACGCCCCAGCTCACGGCCGGCGGGCGCAGACCGAGACCGAGGAAACTGAGCGCCGTCTCGGCCAGGATCATGTCGGGTATCGCCAGCGTGAGGTGCACGATCAGGTAACTGCCGAACGACGGCAGCAGGTGACGGCGGATGATGGTCATCTGCTTCGCGCCGGCGATCCGCGCGGCCATGGTGAAGTCGTGCTCGCGCAGCTCCAGCAGCTTGCCGCGCACCGCTCTCGCCAGCCCGCCCCAACCCACCAGCGACAGAATGACGACGATGGCGAAGTAGATCTGGAAGATGTTCCAGTCGCGCGGCAGCGCGGCCGCCAGCGCCATCCACAACGGGATCGTCGGAATCGAGATCAGGAACTCGATAACGCGCTGAATGAACATGTCCACACGCCCGCCGTAGTAGCCGGACAGCCCACCGAGAATTGAGCCGATCACGAACGACAGCGACACGCCGACCAGGCCCATCGACAGCGAGATCCGCGCCGCGCAGATCGTGCGCGTGTAGATGTCGCGTCCCAGCTTGTCGGTGCCGAACAGGAACAGGCGCCCGGGAGCCTCGACGCTGAACAGGCGCACCCGGCTCGGGATCAGGCCGAGCACGCGGTACTCCTCCCCACCGCGGGCAAAGAAACGAATCGGATAGCGCACCACCGTGTCCTCGCCGTACAGCGGCTGAAAGGTCTCGGGATCCTGGGTCATCGTGACGCCGTACACGAACGGGCGGGTGAGCCTGCCCTCGTGCACCACGCGTACGCGCGACGGAGGATGATGGTTGGTATCCGAGAACACGTCCTCGACGTCGTAGGGCGTGAAGAACTCGCAGAAAATCGCCGTGAAGTAGAGGGCGGCGAGCACTATCCCCCCGATCACCGCCAGGTGATGACGCCGGAAGCTGCGCCAGATCAACTGCCACTGGGACGCGAGGTAGTAGCGCTCATCGTCCTTTGCCCTGGGTGGCCTTGCCTCAGCCACGTCGCCCCCTCATGCGGACTGCGCGCTGAAGCGTATGCGCGGGTCGACGATGGTGAGCAGGATGTCGGAGATGAACGTGCCCACCACGGTCAGAAAGTTCAGGAACAGCACCAGCGCGGCGGCCAGGAACATGTCCTCGTTCATCAGGGCGCTGAACAGCAGCGGCCCCACCGTCGGCAGTCCCAGAACCAGCGAGGTGATGGTCTCGCCGGAGACGATCACCGGCAGCAGCCAGCCGACCGTGCTGATCATCGGATTCACCGCCACCCGCACCGGGTACTTGAACAGCACCCGGCCCTCGCCCACGCCCTTGGCGCGCGCGGTCACCACGTACTGCTTGCCGAGCTCGTCCAGGAGCTGCGCCCGCATCACGCGAATCAGCCCCGCGGTGCCGGCGGTACCCACGATGATCACGGGCAGCGGCAGGTGGCTCATCAGGTCCAGGAACTTGCCGATACTCCATCCCGCGCGCAGGTACTCGGGCGAGAACAGCCCGCCGACGCCGATGCCGAGTTGCAGGGCGAAAAACATCAGGATGATGGCCAGCAGGAAGTTGGGTGTCGCCAGGCCGATGAAGCCGATCGACATGAACAGGTAGTCGCTGAACCGGTACTGGTGGGTGGCGGAGTAGATGCCGATCGGGATCGCCATCAGGTAGGTGAACGCCAGGGTACACAGGGAGATGGTGACGGTCAGGGCGAGGCGCTCGCCGACCACGTCGCTGACCGGCTTGTTGAGCATGAAGGAGTGGCCGAACTCCCCGCGCACCAGGTTGAAGAACCACTTCAGGTACTGGACGTGCACCGGGCGGTCGAGCCCGTAGCGGCGGCGCAGGTTGTCGAGCAGTTGCTGGTCCACGTCCTCCCCGCTGCTGGCCAGGCGCAGGGCTACCGTGGTCACGTAGTCGCCGCGCGGCAACTGGATGATCACGAAGGACACCACCGTCAGCACCCACAACAGCAGCAACATGTAGAGCACGCGGCGCAGCAGGTAACCGGTCATCGGCTCTTTGGTTGCGGGGAGCCCGACCTCGCGGCCAGGCCCCCTCTGAAGTCACGCCCTCCGGCTGAAGCGATCACTGGCGCCTGTCGGCGCCTGGGCTACTGCAAAAGCAATTGCGTAAGCTATTGCTTGATGTAGAGCGTGTCGTACAGGTACCCGTCGGAGAAGCCGAGGCCGGTGAAGCCGCCCTCGGCGTACATGTTGCCGATGCGGTTGTTGACGATCACCACCCGCGGCGGCGGCGTGACCGTGCCGATGTAGTACAGCCCCTCCACGTTGCGGGTGATCAGCTCGTTGGCCAGCTCGGCGTAGCGCGCCGTACCCTTCTGCTCCTTCAGCCACTGCTCCGACAGGTCGAACAGCGCCTTGATCTCGTCCGGCGGCTCTTCCCCCTCCTTGCCCTGCGTGAAGTGCCACTGCGCCCACGGGTAGGAGGACTGCGGACAGCAGTGATACCAGTGCCAGGGCGGCCGCAGGCGAATCGGGTAGCGGGAGTGGCCGAGCACCTCGCCGCCGCCGTCCGACGACCAGAAGCCGGCGTCCAGCTCGTTGGCCTCGCCCAGCTCCTTCCACAGCGCGTAGGCGATCGCCTTGGGCTCGAAGCCGATACCGAGTGCGGTCCAGTAGCGCGCCAGCAGCGTCATCAGGTCGTCGAAGTAGGGCAGGTAGTCGAGCGCCGGATGGGTGCCGTCAATCACCAGCGGCTTGCCGTCCGGGCGCATCCGCTTGCCGTCGTCGCCGCGCGTCAGCCCCATCTCGTCGAGGAGCTCGTTGGCGCGGTCGGGGTCGTGTTCCGCGTAGTAGGTCGCCATCCAGTCTTCGAACCCGGTCCAGGTACTGGAGGCCGGCGAGTTGAACGGCTTCGAGCGTCCGAAGAACAGCGTCTTGCTGACCTCCTCGCGGTCGATCGCCAGCGACATCGCCTGGCGGAACCGGACGTCGTTGAAGATCTCGCGCAGCACCGGGTCCTTGTGCGTGTAGTTGAAGGCGACGCCGCCGGCGAACGAGCTCGCCGTGTCATCCCACAGGTACACCCGGTAGTCGCCGGAGTCCTCGTTCTGCTTGTAGACCGGAAAGTCGGCCAGCTCGGTAAACAGCAACTGCACGTCGATCTCGCCGGCCATCGCCAGCGCCGGGATGTTCTCGTCCGGCTTGGTGAACTTGGAGCGCTGCACGCCGTCGATATAGGGAAGCTGATTCCCGGCCGTGTCGATCTTCCAGTAGAACGGGTTGCGTTCCCAGTACTGGACGCCGGGGCTGTCGTCCTTGAGCACGTACGGATCGGTCACCGGCACGTCGGTGTAGCTGTAGGCAACCGGCAGCGAGCCGGTATGGCCGCGGTCCGAGTGGTGGGCGGCGAATGCCTCGTACCACTCCTCGAAACCCTCCTCCTTGGCCAGCGAGCCGGCGTCGGAGTTGTAGCGGATGTGCCACTGCTGCAGGTAGTGCTGCGGGGCCAGCGGACGCGACTGCGCCCACGACTCGGTGGCGGCCAGGAACGGCTCGGCAAACGTGTATCGCACCGTGTATTGGTCGAGCTTCTGCGCCTGCATCAGCTCCCCGCCCGGCTTGTAGCGTCCGCGCGGTTCCGGCGTGAACCCGCTCACCTCCTCGTCGGCCAGGATGGCCTCGTAGAAGAACAGGTAGTCGTCGGCGTCGGCATCCTCGCCGTCCGACCACTTCATGCCGCGGCGGAGTTGCAGGGTGAACACCGTGGCGTCCGCGGACAGCTCCCAGCCGCGCACCAGGTTGGGAATGAATACCGACCCGTCGGGCGGCCACTTCGCCACCGCCTGCTGCAGGTCCTCGACGAATTCACCCGGTTCGAACTCCGGACCCGCGGCATTGATCACGCCGCCGTACTGGCCGATCTCGTTGAGCGGGCGCACCACCTGGGCATCCTGAGGGATGCGCTCCTCGACCGGCGGCAACTGCCCCTCGGCCACCAGCGCCGCCAGCATCGGCGCCTCGCCGAACTGGGTAATGGCGTTCCCGGTCGCCGACTCGTAGTCCGCCGGGGACGCAAAGATGTGATCCACGTACGGCTCACCGGTCACCGGCGTGCCGGCCATCAGCGCGCCCTGCGCGGCCGCCGACTCCTCCGTACCCGCCGCCAGCGCCGGCATCGCCGCCAGCGCCAGACCCAGAGTCACGATTACCGCCAATCCTCGACCCATGTCGTCTCCTCCTCGCATCCGCATTCGGGATGCTCTCCTTGTTCGGAGTGGTGCTGGCGGCTCGACTATTCCCGGTTTCAAGCCCGTGTGCTCACCATCGTCGCCGCGTGGGCACCTGATAATCTTCCGAATCTATCACGGAACCGGCCGTCTGGATAGCAGCTCCGGCCAACCGGGGGCCAACCGCGGGCACGGCGGATGGCGGTTGGCGGTTGGCCGGACTCAGTTCAGGGGGCGCAGGAGGGGGGTGTCGGGAAGGTCGGTGTGCAGGCGTGCAAACACGTCGGCGCCGTCGCGGGTGAGGGCGGAGGGGTCGGCGAGCGGCAGGTCGACGCGTACCTGCTCCAGGCTCGACCAGCAGGCGGCGGCCAGCACCTCGAAGCCGGTGTAGGCGTGTTCCACGTTGCAGGGGTGGTCGGCCAGCGAGCCGTGCAGCCAGTCGGCGATCTGGCCGGCGTAGGCGCCCTGAATGCGCGGCGACTCCCAGTCCCAGCCGGCCACCGGGTTCGCCTTCGAGTACGCCGGGTTGGCCCCGCGCGTCCACTCGCCCCCGGTGGCACGGCTCTGCATGGCCCAGATGCCGGTGTTTTCCGCCCACGCCGTGCCCTCGGTGCCGCGCACCGTGACCCGGTTCACCTGCCAGGCGTCGCCGGAGTCGTAGCGCGGCGCCACCCCGCCGTACTCGCCGAGGCCGTAGATGCCGCCGGCCAGCTCCAGCCGTACCAGGCACAGGTCGGGCGACGGGTGCACGTCCTGCAGTTGCGTACGTCCGTGCACGTGACCCACCACCCACTTCGGCTGCGCGAAGCCGCTCGCCCACAGCAGGTAATGGGTGTAGTGGGTGCCGCGGTCCATCAGGTTGCCGCTGGTGGTGGCATGGATCTCGGTCACCCGCCCGATGCCGCCGGCGTCCAGCACGCGCTTCAGTTGCTGAAACGAGCTGGTATAGACGTGCTGCTGGCACACGGTCGCCTTGATGCCGGCGCCGCGGCACAGTTCGACAATGCGGTGTGCCTCCGCCAGCGACAGCGCCATCGGCTTCTCGAACGCCATGCCCTTCACGCCGTGCTTCGCGGCCAGCTCCACCATCGGCAGCCGTACGTCGGGCCGGGTGACGAAGCAGAACAGGTCGGGCTCGGTCTCGGCCAGCATGCGGTCGGCGTCCCCGTACTGCGGCACATCGAGCCCGTACCTGTCGGCCACCGAGCGCATGAGCGCCTCGTCCAACTCGCACAGGGCCACGATTTCGAACCGCTCCGATTGCGCCAGCCAGCCCTCGATGTGCCTCCAGCCGCGGTTTCCGCAGCCCGCCTGCGCCACCCGTATCTTCGCCATCGGTCTGCTACTGCTCCTGCAACCACTCGTCAACGATTTCGCACAGACTGCGGAACACCGCGACTTCATCGTCGCCGTGGCAGCAGGGCCCGATGACCCCGGGACAGTGCCCGATGTAGCTCTGGTCTTCTTCCGACCACTCGACGATCTTGACGTACTGTGCAATGGCCCGCGGGCGTTAGCCAGCAGGCGACGCCCGCACTTCAGCATTCATCGTCTCGCTCCTATGAGGGTTCGGCGACGCGGACGACCTGCTTGCCGAGGTTCCGGCTGGTGAGCAGGCGCATGAACGCGCCGGGCAGGTTCTCGAAGCCCTCGACGATGTCGAACTTCGACTTCAGCGCGCCGCTCTTCTGCCACCCCCCGAGCCGCCGGTATGCCTCGTCGAAGCGGTGGCCGTAGTCGCCGGCCAGGAACCCCTCCACGCGGGCGCGCGACACCAGGATCTTGCGCATGAAGCGCGGCCCGATGTCGGGCTGATCGAAGCGGTCGGCAAGGCTGATGGTCCCCACCACCACGATGCGGGCGTGGGTGGCCAGGTTCTGGAACACCGCGTCGAGGATCGGCCCGGCGGTGTTGTCGTAGTACACGTCCACGCCGTCCGGGCACACGCGCGCAAGGGCGGCGGCGAGGTCGGGCTCGTTGCGGTAGGCGATGCCGTCGTGGTAGCCGATCTGTCGGCACCAGGCGAGCTTCTCCTCGGTGCTGGTGACCGCGATGGCGCGGCAGCCGCAGATCCTGGCGATCTGGCCGGCGATCTGGCCCACCGATCCGGCGGCCGCCGAGATCACCACCGTGTCGCCCGGCTTGATGCGCCCGGTCTCGATCAGCGCGAAGTACGCGGTCGGGCCGTTGGTGCCCAGGAAATCGAGCCAGTGCGGCAGGTCGGCCACCTCCGGATCGACGCGCCGGGCCGTCCCCGCCGGCACCGCCGCGTACTCCTGCCAGCCGGTGGTCGCCACCACCAGGTCGCCCGCCTGCCAAGCGCCGTCCTTCGATTCGACCACCTCGGCCACCGAAGCCGCGGTCATCACCTCGCCGACGCTCACCCCGCTCGTGTAGTTCTGCTGCCGACTGATCCGCCCGCGCATGTAGGGCGCCACGTCCACGTACAGCGACCGCACCAGCAGCTCGCCGCTCTCCGGCTCCGGCACCGCACCCTCCGAAAGCGCCCAGTTGTCCTCGCTCGGCATGCCCTCCGGGTAGGAAGCCAGCCGCCACTGTCGATTGTTCACCGTCATGACCGGCATACTATCACTGTTGGGCTGGCGCGGCCCTCCACCGCCTGCCGGTGAGTGCGAGCCTACTGGAATGATCGGTTGAAATATGGTATTCCTCAGGTCATGGCTGAGTACCACGCCACCGCCGTGCCGCGCCCGGTCGAGCAGCGCCCGGTCGAGCACGAGACGCCGCGGCTGGAGTTTCCCGGCTGCCGTGCGGTGCGCATCACGCGCGCCGAGATCGCCGAATGCGAACGCCGCATCGAGTACTGGGACGCGGCCACCGAGACCGCCTGGATCTGTGAGCCGACCACTTCCTATCACGAGCGCCCGGCACGCCTGTTGGCGCGGTTGGCGGAGGTGATCGCCAGGGTGCGCGGCTCGCACGTCGAGTGCTACGGCTCGATGGACCTGTTGCTGCGCGACGAGCGCGGCGAGCCGCAACGCATCATGCAGGCCGACGAGTCCCTGTACCTGCATCCGGCGCACGCCAGGCTGCCGGGCGCCGCCATGGTGGTGGGCGAGGACGACTTCCCCGACGTGGTGCTGGAGGTGGACCACTCCACGGACGCTCGCCGTGGCAAGCTGGCGTTGTACGAGTCGTGGGGGTTCCCGGAACTGTGGGTGGACGTGCCGGACGCGCCGTCAGCGAGCCGGCCGCGGGCGCGGCGACCGGGGTTGACGATCCATCTGCTGGAGGCCGGCTGCTATCGGGTCGCGGCGGAGAGCCGCGCGTTCCCGGGCTGGACGGCGGCGGAGATCCACCAGGCGCTGAACGAGGCCGAGCCGTCGGCGCGCACCAGCGCAGTGTTGGAGCGGGTGGGCGAACTGCTCGGCGCACGGGAAGGAACCGGTCCGGACGACGACCCGCTGCTGCGTTCGCAACGGCGCCGGGGGTTCGAGCGCGGCCGCGCGGAAGGCCGCACGGAAGGCCACGCGAAAGGGCTCATTGCAGGCGTGCGCAGAGCCCGCGCGGAGATGGTGCGGCAGCTACTGCTGTCGCGAGGTATCGAGGTTTCGCCGACGTTCCTGACCAACGCGGCGTTCGCCGCCACCCCCGAGGACGTGCTGATCTCCGCGGCACTCGCCTGCGAGGACGAGGCCGCCTTCCGCACCGCCATCTCGCGGTCTGGACGGTAACAGCATCGCCGTTTTGACGGCAGCGTGACCTACCGCAGCCGGATCCGGCGAGCGGCCCTCCCAATGAGCCGGAGGGCAACATGCGGGGCCAAGTCGCTTGTGCAACTCGCGCACTGCTGCCCGGTTGAACTCGCAGTGTTGCAGCGCAGGATGACGTAGCGGCTCTGTTCCCTGGTCGGGCTACTCCTGGACGACGTGCACCTTGATTGCGCCGCGGGTCTTGTCGGCGGAGATGCGGAACGCTTCGGCGATGTCGTCGAACGGCAGCCGGTGGCTGACCAGCTTCGCCGCTTCCACCTTGCCGGAAGCGATCAGGTCGATGGCGGCGTCGAAGTCGGTTTCCATGCCGCTGATGCCGTAGCAGTTGGAGCCGGTGACGAGCGCCTCCGACCACACGATGCGGGTCAGGTCGACGCCGGCGGCGTCGTAGTGGCCGGAGACCAGGACCACGCGGCCGCGCGGGCGCACGGCGGCCAGCGCATCGCCGAAGCTGCCGGGGGCGCCGACCGTCTCGATGACCACGTCCATGCCGACGCCGTCGGTGAGGTCGCTGACGTATTCGCCCAGGTTCTGGCCGCCGACGTGCACGACGTGGTCGGCGCCCAGGTCGGCCGCCAGCCGCGCCTGCTGGTCGTACTTCACCGTGATCAGCGTCTCGCGGACGCCCACCGCCTTGGGGGGGCCCAAAACCCCCCCCCCCAAGGCCCAGGGGGGGCCCCCCCCGGAAAGCCCCCCCCCCCCCCCCCCCCCCCCCCCCCCCCCCCCCCCCCCCCCCCCCCC
>JAPPGB010000020.1 GCA_028821475.1 Spirochaetaceae bacterium | reverse complement strand
CTCAACTCGCGACCAAATCAGCCAGCCTATCCCCTTGGTGAGCGATGCGGGCTAGGGCGCCCGGGGCAAGGCCGCCGCCTTCGGACCGACCCCGGCTCTCCCTGGCGGCGGCACGCACTGACAGCATCACGGTGGGGTGGGTGGCGCCGGCCACCGCCAAGTCGATCACCAGCTACGAGGTGCAAGTGCGCGGTGGTTCTCTCGAAGTGGAAACGTTCACCGGCATCCCGGGCACCGATACCAGCTACACAATCGAGGGCCTGCAACCGCAGACCACCTACCGGGTACAGGTGCGCGCCATGTTCGACGACGTCGCGGGCCCCTGGTTCGCGAGTCTGACGTTCACCACCCCACAGCTGCCAGTCGTACGCTTCGAGTGTGAGCGGTGTCAGCAAGGCAAATTGGAGGGTGTCGCCGCCGCCGACAAAGGCTTTCATGCGCACCTTGCGCTGGCATGGCGCTTTACGCCGGAAACATTCCCCATGACGATCCGATACGAGGTGAGCGAAACCGGAGACATGCTGAAGTCAACGGCGAAGGGCGAATTCGAGACACCTTCGGTGGGCGAGACTGCCTACGGACGCTTTTACGCCTACCCGCGCATTCGTTTGCCGATCATCGACGACAAGGTGGACGAACCGCTCAGTACCATCACCGTCCGGATCCTTCCGGACCCCCGATACCGCGTTGGTTATGCGTCTACGTCCACGACCTTTGTTGTCGACGACGACGACCCGCCGAGCGTCGGAGTGGACGACGTGGCGGTGACGGAGGGCGACAGCGGGACCGTGAACGCGCCATTCACGGTGAGCCTGAGCACGGCGAGCGGGTGGACGGTGACGGTGGACTGGGCGACCTCCGACGGGACGGCGACAGCGGGGACCGACTACACGGCGGGGAGCGGGACGCTGACCTTCGCGGCGAGCGATACCTCGAAGACGTTGAACGTGGCGGTGACCGGAGACACGGTGGACGAGGATAACGAGACGTTCACGGTGACGCTGAGCAACGCAAGCAACGCAAGCGTCCCTGACGCGACCGCAACGGGGACGATCACCGACGACGATTGATATTCCGCGAGCGGCGCAGCAGGACTGGGAAGTCGATGCAGCCGGAGCTTCGGCACGAGCCGCCAGGTCGGACTCAAGGTCGCACCGATCCCACGCCATTTCACCCGAATCGGCTGCGACGCGCTTGAGCATTGCGTGGCCGAGATCCCCGGAGGGCGGGCGCAACGGACAGCCTCTTCTGCTCGCGCGCAGGCGGGCACGCGGGCAGGCGGGCACGCGGGCAGGCGGCGCGGTTGCAACTGCGCCACATTCGCGGGACAATATGAGCAGGAAGCAGGCGAACATGCCGATCTACCGCGAACTCGCCCAACAGCCGTTGCGCTCGATAGCGCTGCAACCGCCGCTGTCGGTGACCGCCGACACCCGCCTCCAGGCGGTAGTGGACACCATATGCAGTTCCGATACTGATTATGTGCTAGTAACGAAAGACGAAGCGTTGGCCGGCATCTTTACCGAGCACGACCTGCTGACCAGAGCGGCCAACCCGGACGGCCTCCCGGACGTGGCGGTGGGCGAGTTCATGTCTCCCGACCCGACCGTGATGGATGCCTCCCGGCCGATCAGCGACGCGCTCGACGCGATGGCGAAGGGGCGCTACCGGCACTTGCCGATCAGCGACGGCGAGCGCGGCTGCGTCGGCGTGCTGACCAGCTACGACGTGCTGCACTTCCTCGCCGAGCTGCTGCCGGGCAGCATCCTCAACCTGCCGCCGCGGCCGCACCAGACCACCCGGGCGCCGGACGGAGCGTGATGGAACGCACGTCGCGATCGGAACTGGAGCGCGTTACCGTACGGTTCGCCGGCGATTCCGGCGACGGCCTGCAGGTCGTCGGTTCGCAGCTCACCAACACCTCGGCGCTGTTCGGCAACGACCTCGCCACCCTGCCCGACTATCCGGCCGAGATCCGCGCCCCGGCCGGCACTCTGCCCGGGGTGAGCGCCTTCCAGATCAGCTTCGCGAGCGAGGATATCCACACCCCCGGTGACGCGCCCGACGTGCTGGTGGCGCTCAATCCCGCCGCCCTCAAGGCGCACCTGGAGGATATCCCCGAGGGCGGCACCCTGATCGTCAACGAGGACGCGTTCACCAGCCAGAACCTCTCCAAGGCGGGCTACGAGAACAACCCGCTCACCGACAAGTCCCTGGCCCATTACCGCCTGATCCCGCTGCCGATCACCTCGCAGAACCAGGCCGCCCTGGCGCACCTCGACATGAGCCCGCGGCAGGCGGGGCGATCGAAGAACTTCTACGCGCTCGGCATCGTCTACTGGCTGTACGACCGGCCCCTGGAGCCCACCCTACGCTGGTTCGAGGCCAAGTGGGGCTCGCGTCCCCAGATCGTGGCGGCCAACACCGCCGCGCTCAAGGCCGGCTACGCGTTCGCCGACACCACCGAGCTGTTCACCTCCGCGTACCGGGTGCCGGCGGCCGATCTGCCGCCCGGCACCTACCGCAACATCACCGGCAACGAGGCTACCGCGCTCGGCTTCATCACCGCCTCGCACCTCGCGGACCGGCCCCTGTTCTATGCCAGCTACCCGATTACGCCGGCCAGCACGGTGCTGCACGAGCTGTCGCGCCACCGCAACCTGGGCGTCGTAACCTTCCAGGCGGAGGACGAGATCGCCTCCATCGGCGCCGCCATCGGTGCAGCGTTCGGCGGTTCCCTGGCGCTGACCGGCACCAGCGGGCCCGGACTGGCACTGAAAAGCGAGGCGCTCGGCCTGGCCGTGGTGGTGGAGTTGCCGCTGGTGGTGATCGACGTGCAGCGCGCCGGCCCGTCGACCGGTATGCCGACCAAGACCGAGCAGGCCGACCTCCTTCAGGCGATGTTCGGGCGCAACGGCGAGGCGCCGGTGGCCGTGGTCGCGCCCGCCACGCCGAGCGAGTGTTTTGCCATGGCCCTGGAGGCGTTCCGCATCGCCGTGACCTACATGACCCCGGTGCTGTACCTGTCCGACGGCTACCTGGCCAACGGCTCGGAGCCGTGGCGCATTCCGCCGATGGACGACCTGCCGTCCATCCCGGTCCGGTTCCGCACCGATCCGAAAGGGTTTCAACCCTACGAGCGCGATCCCGAAACGCTGGCCCGCCCGTGGGCGATCCCCGGCACCGCCGGCCTGGAGCACCGCGTCGGCGGCTTGGCCAAGGAAGACGTGACCGGCAACGTGAGCTACGATCCGGAGAACAACGAACGCATGGTCAAGCTGCGGCGGCGCAAGATCGCCGGCATCGCGGACGGCATTCCCGATGTCGAGGTGGCGGGGCCGCGGCACGGCGGCCTGCTGGTGCTGGGCTGGGGCAGTACCTACGGCGCCATCACCACCGCGTGCGAGAAGCTGCGCGGCGAGGGCGTGGCGGTGTCCAACGCCCACATCCGCTACCTGAACCCGTTTCCCCCCAACCTGGGCGAGGTGCTCGCTCGCTTCGAACGCGTGCTGATCCCGGAACTGAACCTGGGCCAGTTGCGCATGCTGATCGCCGATGCCTTCGGCGTGGCCGCGCGGCGGCTCTCCAAAGTGCAGGGCAAACCGTTCCTGGTGCGTGAAATTCGCGCCGCGATCGTGGAGGAACTGGCAAGGATGGAAGCACATGCCAACTGATACCGCAGCGCCGCTGACGCGCAAGAACTTCGTCTCCGACCAGGACGTGCGCTGGTGCCCGGGATGCGGCGACTACGCCATCCTGGCGACGATGCAGCGGGTGCTGCCCACGCTGGGCGTGCCGCGCGAGAACATCGTGTTCATCAGCGGCATCGGCTGCTCGAGCCGCTTCCCCTACTACGTCGACACCTACGGCTTCCACTCCATTCACGGGCGCGCCATGACCTTGGCCTCGGGGCTGAAGATCACCCGTCCGGAGCTGCTGGTGTTCGTGATCACCGGCGACGGCGACGGCCTGTCGATCGGCGGCAACCACCTGATCCACGCTCTGCGCCGCAACATGGACCTGAACATCATCCTGTTCAACAACCGCATCTACGGGCTCACCAAGGGCCAGTACTCGCCGACCAGCGAGGTGGGCAAGCGTACCGTCAGTTCGCCGTCCGGCTCCCTGGAGGTGCCGGTGAGTCCGGCGCGCATCGCGCTGGCCGCGGAGGCGAGCTTCGTGGCGCGCACCGTGGCGACCGACACCAAGCACCTGTCCACCACCCTGGAGCGCGCCGCCCACCACCGCGGCGGCTGCTTCGTGGAGGTGTACCAGAACTGCAACGTGTACAACGACGGTGCCTTCGACTATTTCGCGGAGCGCAGCATACGCGCCGAGCAGACCATCAACCTGGAACACGGCAAGCCGCTGCTGTTCGGCAAGAACGGCGAAAAGGCGGTCAAGCTGGACAAGCTGGAGCCGGTAATCTGCGACGCCGACGATCCCGACCGGCTGGTGCACGACGAGCGTGCCCCAAGCAACGTTTGGCCGTATCTTCTGGCGCATATGAGCCCCTCTTTCGGCCTGCCGCTGCCGCTGGGCATATTGCGGGCCGTGGACAAACCGACCTACGAGGACGGCATGAGCGAGCAGATAGACGCGGCCCGGGAACGTCTGGGCGCGGGCGACGTGGCGGCGCTGTTGCGCGCCGGCGATACCTGGACCGTTGACTAGCGCCCCGACTCCGGCCGCCGCGGTGGTGTGCCCGGAGTGCGGTTACGAGAACGCACCGGAGACCGCGGTGTGCGAGGCGTGCGAGACCAACGTGTTCCGCCCGGAGCGCGGCAACGGCGGCTCGCAGTTCATCGAGCAACTGGTCTCCGACCCGGCGGCGGTGCTCGCCTCGCTGCCGCCGCAGTTCCTGGCCGCCGGTTCAACGGTTGCGGAGGCGGTCACCTCGATGCGCGAGTCGGGCGCCGGCTACGTGCTGGTGGCCGACGCCGGGCGCATCCTCGGCATCTTCACCGAGCGCGATCTGGTCAGACGCGTGATCGCGGACGGGCGAACCCCGGCGGACACGCCGATCGAGTCGGTGATGACCCCGGACCCGGTGGTGCTGCGCCAGGACGACAGCCTCGCGACCGCCGTCAACAAGATGGTCATGGGCTATTTCCGTCACGTTCCGCTGGTCGATGGCGCCGGTCGCGTGCGCGGCGTGACCTCGTCGCACGACCTGTTGCGGCACCTGCATTCGCTCATGCACGAGACCGACGGCGACTGACCTATTTGCTGCTGAATCCTTATTTGCTGCTGAATCGGAGGCTGCACTGATGGCGCGTCCCAACGTGATCGTGGTCCTTACCGACGACCAGGGCCACGGCGATCTTTCCTACACCGGCAACCCGGTGCTGCGCACCCCGGCCCTCGACCGGCTGCAGGCGGAGAGCGTGCGCTTCACCGACTTTCACGTGTGCCCGGTGTGCACGCCGACGCGCGGTGAGCTGATGACCGGGTGCGACTCGCTGCGCAACGGCGCCACCTTCGTGTCGATGGGCCGCGCCCTGCTGCGCACCGACCTGCCCACCGCCGCGGACATCTTCGCCGCCAACGGCTACCGGACCGGCCTGTTCGGCAAGTGGCACCTGGGTGACAATTACCCCTACCGGCCGCAGGACCGCGGCTTCCAGGAGGCGATCTGGCACCCGAGCTGGGGCATCACCTCGGCCGCCGACGTGTACGGCAACGACTACTTCGACGACACCTACCGGCACCGCGACCGGATGGAGGAGTTCCGCGGCTACTGCACCGACGTGTGGTTCGAGCAGGCCAGCGCCTGGATCCGCCGTTGCGTGCGCGGCGGCGACCCGTTCTTCGCCTACGTCGCCACCAACGCACCGCACGGGCCGCTGTGGGTGCCGGACCGCTACCGCGATCCTTACCGTGGCGCGGTGGCCGACGGCCGGGTGACCGCCGACCACGCCAGCTTCTTCGCCATGATCGCCTGCATCGACGAGAACCTGGCGCGGCTGGACTGGTTCCTGCACCAGAACGGCCTGTACGACGACACCATCTTCGTGTTCATGACCGACAACGGCACCGCGAGCGGCGAGGCGGTGTACAACGCCGGCATGCGCGGCAGGAAGTCGTCGATCTACGACGGCGGCCACCGCGTGCCCTGCCTGCTGCGCTGGCCGGGCGGCGGCATCGGGGGACGGCGTGCGGGCGATGCGCCGCCGGCACCGGAGGCTGCCACCGGCGGCGGCGATCTCGCGGCG
>JAPPGB010000019.1:3642-10184 GCA_028821475.1 Spirochaetaceae bacterium | reverse complement strand
CCAGGGAGTATTGGATCAAGGGATGGTCGGGCTGTCGCAGGATGTTGTGTAGGCGCCCTGATCCTCGCCTAGTGCGGCGCGTGGTGTGAAGGAAAATTCGTCGGAATATCAAATTAGGGTCGTAGTCGGCTTGCATTTGTATTATAGATATTCTATTATATACCGGTCATGCCTGTCAGCCTCCCTCTCATGGACAAAACTCCCTTCCAGTTCGACTCCAAACCCCTCCGGGAAGCCTCCAGCCCGCACGCCGGCGCACTCGCCACCTCCCGCGTGTTCCGCTCCCTCGGCTTCCCGGAACTGATCGACTCTCTTCTCCAGCTCCGCCAGCGCCGCCGTGGCTTCAGCGAAGCCCAGATGATCGAGAGTGCCGTGATGCTGCAGACCATCGGCGGCGACTGCCCCGAAGACGTCCACCTGCTCGCCGGCGACGGCTGCCTCGAACGGGGCTTGGGCTACCAACCTCCCAAGCCGACGGCGCTACGCGGGTTCCTGGAACGGTTCCACGACGAGTCGTTGGAACAGCAGCGCCCGCCCCGCGAACAACAGCTCAGCTTCATCGTCCCCTCGAGCGCCCCGGTACAGGGGTTGCAGCAGGTGCTCGCCGGTGGTGTACAGCGCATCGCCGCACTGTACGAGCAGCATGACCAGCGGCTGAGCATCGCCACCATCGATCAGGACGCCACCATCGTCGAATCGCAGAAGAGGGCGGCGTTCGACCACTACCAAGGCGGACGTGGCTACCAACCGATGATCGCGCTGTGGGCGGAAGCAGACCTGATCGTCGCCGACCAGTTCCGCGACGGCAACGTGCCGGCCAAGCAGGAACCGCTGACCTGCTGCCAGATGGCGTTCGAGGCGCTGCCGGAGACGGTGAATGAGCGCTACTTCCGTGGCGACAGCGCCTGTTATGAGCACAATCTGCTGGACTGGCTCAGTTCCCCGCAGCGAGAGAAGGAGTCAGGCGGACGCATCGGCTTCGCGGTCAGCGCGATGATGAGTCCGCAACTGGCCCAGACCATCGCCGAGATTCCCGACACCGAGTGGACCACCTACGATACCGAGCCCGACGGCACCTTGCGGCAGTGGGCGGAGGTGGTTTACGTGCCGTCCAAGAAATCGGAGCACAAGTACAGTCAGCCGTTGCGCTACGTCGGACTGCGGCTGCTGAAGGCGCAGGGCGTGTTGTTCGCCGACGGCTCTGATCGCCACCACTATGCGGTGGTCACCAACCTGGATTGGGACGCTGCTCGGTTGCTGCAGTGGCATCGGGAGAAAGCCGGCACCGTCGAGCACGCCCACGACGAACTCAAGAATGGGCTGGCGGCCGGCCACATGCCGAGCCAGCGGTTCGCGGTCAACGCGACGTGGCTGAAGCTGGCGATCCTGAGCTACAACCTCGCCAGCGCGATCAAGGGCCTGTGCTTCAGCCCCGAGGAGCGCACCGCGCGCTTCAAGAAGTACCGCCTGTTGCTGGTCCACGTTGCCGGTCGCATGAACCGCAACAACTGTGTGATGCGGCTGCGGCTGTGTGCCGGCGAGCAGACCATCGCGCGCATCGAGGCGGTATGGAAGGTGTTCTGGCTGCCCACCCAAGCTTCGCGCACCAAGCCCTGGCCGCGTGCGGCCTAGCCGATAGCGCGGTCGCCCTTCTCGTTCAGCTCCTCAACGCCGTTACCGTACCATCGAAGGCACCGCCACGCGCCGAGCACCGGCCCTCGGGCGGCATAGCCTTCGTTGAATGCCCTGCTATCGACTTCTGGGCACTCGCCGTTCGCCAGCCGTCCGGCGGAACCTCTCCCTACACCGCCTCGCACCACTCCTGGGCCGTCCGTCGGCATGTCGATGGCCCCAGGGGCGCTGGCGGCGGCCTTAGGCGAGGATTTGGGAGGCGGGAGAAGTAGCCGACGATGCGTGGGCCTGTGGGATAGCCGTCGTTTCCGATGTCGAACAGGAATATGTGAATCTCGTCGGCGGCCTCGGGAGGAATCAGGATCGGGACGTTGTGCGGGCCCCAGGGGTCGCCGAAAATGATGGTGACCCAATCGTAGATGTCGTTGCTCAGGCCGGGGTGAAGAAACCGCTCTGCGACCGCGTTCACCATCTCCTGGGTAACGCAGTCGCCGCGGCTGGCGCAGGTGTCCGCCCATTCCCGGTCGGCCACCCACAGCGCCACGCTGGTAGAGCCGTCGGTCACCACCCTGCGGACGGTAGCGGGCACGATGACCTCGTCGACCAAGTCGAAGAAGCTGACGCGGTCCCCCACCGCGACTGGCGGGCGAGCTCCTACCGCCTGACTCTGGAAGGGATCGGCCGACCCCTCCCACACGGGCGGGCCGTCGCCAAAGTTGTTGAATGCCGTGATCCACTGCAGCCGCGGTGACACCTCGGCCGACGCCGGCCTCGATGCCTGCTGGCCGTCCTGCACGGCCGCCTGGGCTCGGGCCGCAGCCTTGCGGCGATCGAGCAACTCGACCCGGTGCTCCATGTGGCGGTTGCCAGCGGTGGCGATCACGTACACCTCGGCCGACGAGTCGCCGAGGTGCAGCGAGTAGATGGTATCGTCGAGAACTTCCCCGTCGGGATTGAGAACGAACACCTGGTCACCGCTGCCGCGGTAGGTGGAGGAGAGGCTGTTCGGCCGCTGGGGCGGCGGACCGTCGCCGGCCACCTCAAACTGCGCGATCACGCGGCCGGTGCCGCGGGCGGAATCCCCGCCGGTCCCCGTGAACGTGCCGGAGAAGGTGGTGTGACGGCCATGGTTGTAGATGCTGACCACGTAGTTGGTTTCGGGAGCGTTACAGCTCAGGTAGTGGCTGACGCGCACCTCGTAGATGCCCGGTGGAGGGCTACCGAGTGCCCAGGCAATGTGTTCGTTGCGGACGATGTCGCCACCACAGGGGTAACCGGCCTCCAGGTCGAGCACGCCGCCGCTCTCAACCACGGTACTGCCGTAGAAGACTTCGGCGCCGGTGGGGTCGGCCACGTGCAGGTCGAGGTCGGCGTCGGAGTCCCAGGAGAGGGTGACTTCCACGTTCCCGGAGGCCACGGGAATCCCCACCGCCTCATGCCGCATGACGACCGTGTAGCAGTCCGCTTCGCCTGACGCCCCGCTGCTGTCGACCGCCGTCACGGCGATGCAGGTGAGATCGACAGCGGGATCGAAATTGAATGGCACCTGTCCGACCAGCCGATACGAAGAGGCAGGGCGCGGCAGGTCGATCTCGTAGTAGCCGGAACTCTCCCCGCCCAAAGAAATGAGCAGTTTCTCGGCGGTGGCGCCCGCCTCGGGCGCTACGTCGAGGAAGATCGATCCACCGGCCACCAGGATCCGGTTCCCCGACACCGAAACGGCAGGCCCGCCGCTCGGCTTGGGAACGTCGGCGAGCCTCAGGACGCCGGCGGCGTTCCCGACGGCAACCGCGGACAGAATGGATCCGATGGGGGAGGACTGGGCGACGTTGATGTCGAAGAGGAGCCTGACGGTCTTGCGGTTCTGGTCCCGCACCTCGTAGGTCATGGAGTAGGAGCCGTCGCTGGTCGGCGTGCCGCTCAGGATACGTGACAGCCGGTCGAATATCAGCCCCGGGACCTCCGGCCGGAGAGAATAGGTCAGCGAGCCGGAGCCGCCGGTGGCGGGAGGCAGCACGACCGGCCTGATAGTCTGACCGGCTTGGAAGCGCAGATCACGTACCTTGTCAGAGAATACCGGAAGGTTGATCGGTGTCGAGGCTGAACAGCCGACCAGAGCGAGGGCGACGAGCGCGGCCAGGAGAGCCGGGGAGAACAGCCGGGATTGACGCTGCTGGTGTGGAGAGGCAGCGGACGCGAATGCTTGGTTCATTACTAAATGGGTTGTAACATATTGTCGCGACCGGTCAGAGCATGACCTGCGCCGAATGACTGACGTCGTGTACACGCGTAGTATCTCCTGATCCGAATTTGGCGCAAGGCGTACGCCGTAAGCGCATGGACCCCATCTCTATTGGATCATTGGGGGACTCCGAGAATCATCCTGGCTCTGTAAAAGAAATTATAGAGTTGTTCCCGCAGGCCAGCACCCATGTTTGACGGGGTATGAATCAGTCTGTGTAAGCGTGTTGGCGGGCAGCGTGAGCGGATAGGTACCCGTCGGTCGGCATGAGCGCCGAGAGAAATGGGAGCGGATGAAGCGGACCGCATCGAAGTAACCGCGGCTGGCGGTCGCCGACGAACGGAGCGAGGTTGTTAAGCTCCTGGCCCTCTTCCGGCCCCTTCTGCCTATCATCCTGTGCCTCCCGGCTGATCGTAGCGCTCGAACAGCAGGCCCAGCGCCTCGATACCGAGCGCCTCGATCGTGGTGTCATGCTCGACCGCCATCAGCTTAAGGCGCTTGGCAATCCCCGGATCGACGTGCAGCAGCACCCCCTTCTTGCCCTGGCGACTCGGCGGCACCCGCGCGCCTCTCGAACTAGCGCTGCCTTGCGGGCCGGCATCGGCAGCTCGGTTCACCGCGGTTGCGAGTGGATTACCGTCGTTCTTCTCCATATGAGGCTCCTTACCTTTCTGAGATGGCCCAGTCGTACAGGGCCGCAAACTCGGCCGCAGCCTTCGACCGCGGTGCGAACTCCATGGCAGTCATCCCCCTGGTATACGCATGGACATGAGCGATGCGCTGACAGAGCACCCATCGGTGCCACCGTAGCGCGGTGGCCCGCGATTGCTTCTCTAGCCTGTCCACCGAGCGGTCCCTGAACCGGGACCGCGTTCAACACGACGCGAGCACGACCCTGTGCGACGCGGCAGATGTCGAGGCTTGCCCTGATGGCATGAAGATCGGCCACCGAGGGCCGGCAGGGCACCAGGATTAAGTCTGAAGCCTGTGCCGTAGCGAGGGCGGCATCCGAAGCGTGGGGGGCGGTGTCGATGACCGCAAGCTGCGCGCCACCTTCACGAGCGGCATCGAGCACCCGCGCCAGACGAGGCACATGGGTGGCGACCGCCACAGGCCGATCGGCGTCTCGGAGATCGCTCCATACGCTCGCCGATCCTTGTGGGTCAAGGTCGACCAACACCGCGTAGCCGCCGGCGAGTTCGTGCGCGACGGCGAGACCGACCGCGATAGTGGTGTTGCCGGCGCCTCCCTTCTGTGACACCAAGGATATGACTACCATGGTAGCTGACAAGCATACTACCATATTACCAGTTTCAATATGCAACCATAATAGCATGGGCCTGCCGTAACCCCGGCGTTCGTGTTGTCGAGCCTCATTCAAGTGCGCCGGGCCACATTGAAAGCGAGCCGGCAAGCGGGAGCCATAGCGCTGTCGTCGTTCAGCCGATCCCGGCCCCCTCTCGTACCGGGCCACATTGACCACATTGAAGATCAAAAAAAGCGATAGCTATGGGTCACTCCGGAGGAGGGTGGCGCAGAAGTGGCCGGAGACGCGGCGGGCGTAGACGCCGCTCGCCCAGGTGCCGGCGAAGCTGCCCCGCGGCGTGATGTGCGCTACGTACAGAGCCATATAGCCGTCGTCGACGGCTCCTTCCGCGGCGCGGCGGTTGGCAATGGAGCCGAAGCGTAACATGATGGCGACCGGCGCCGTACCGGCGGGCCGCTGCTCCAGCACCAGCACCCCCGGCTGCAGCGCATCACGCGAGCCGATTTCGCCGATCTCCAGTGCGTCCACCGCGGCCAGGTCGATTGCCGCCCAGCCGTGCAGCGGCAGCAGGATCGTCTCGTCGGGCGCTTGACCAGCGGGGGCCGGCAAACGGCGCAGAGGCGGCTCGTTGTCGACCAGCTCCAGGGTTCCGGTGACCGAGCGCTCCACACCACCGTCAGCGGCCACCAGGGTCAGGTGGTAACGACCGGCGCCGCGCGTGAGAGTTGCCTCGGTGGGCAAGTCCCCTACACGCGCAATGCACGCGGATATCGCGGTTGGCCCTTGAGGGACTTCACGAGCGCGCGCCTCCACAGTACCCGCGCAACCGCCCACCACCGGCGCCAGCAGCGCACACAAGACAGCGATCCACCGGCCGCAAACCCGCTTCTTCATGTCCGAGCATCGGTGAAAGGCAATCATCGATACGAAACGTTGCGCCAGCACATGTTTGACCATACGTTCCCGCCTCACCACCGTCAATCGATACCGGCAGCGAGCGCGGCGCGCGCTCCCGCTAGGCCGGAGCCGTTTACGACGCCAACTGGCGGCCGTGGCACGAATCTCTGTAGAGATAGATCGTCCGCCGCGGCTGTTGACCCCGTGAGTGGCGTTTCAGAGGCTTGCACTGACGAACGAATGAGCAACGTCATTCGCTCTGCAAAAGCACGCGTACAACTCCTGATCCAGATCGAGCGCAAGGCGTGCGCCCCATCAGGGCGCGCGCCGTAGGCGCTCATGGTCCCAATCTCCATTGGGATATTGGGACCATTGGGATCATTGGGACGCCGGAAGTCTTCCTTACTATGTAATTAATTACAGCGATATGTTCCGCATGCTAGCACCCAATGTTCCGCATGCTAGCACCCAATGTTCCGCATGCTAGCACCCAATGTTCCGCAT
>JAPPGB010000019.1:0-3542 GCA_028821475.1 Spirochaetaceae bacterium | reverse complement strand
GCTAGCACCCATGTTCCGCATGCTAGCACCACGGGGGCGGCGGAAGTAATTTTCAGTCGGCGAGCGTGTGTCGGCGGGCAGCCCACCGTGCCGCGTGAGCAGCCAGGTACTCGTCGGTGGGCATGAGTTGCAGTCCCGCATCAGGGCCGTCGCTCAGCACCTCGGCGCGAAGCAATGCTGGTCGGCGGCGATCCGTAGCACCTTGCTTCGGTGGCACGGTTACGGGTTCGGCTAGGTCTGTAGCGGCTTCGAGGACTCGTTGACGTTGCTCGTATCGACGCTTGGGCGTGTCGGCCACACGCGAATATCCGGCCAGGATTAGATCTCGACCGGTAAGAACCGGATATTTGGCCAGCGCCTCGGGGTTAGGTCTGCGGTCGCCGGTCTGCACGGCCCGTGGGTGTGTCACGCGGCGTGTGGGCTTTCCATTCTCCGTTACCAGGTTGCCGCGTGCATCGATCACGTAGCCAGCTTTGTTCATGCCCACCACAGGCATCGTGGGCGACACCATGCGCCCATTGACGGTGCCGTACTTGTCGAACAAGCAGTAGGCGGTGAGCAGTAGGCGGTTGTGGCGGTGGCTAAACCATGTCATCCTCACTGCGTTGCGATCTATCTGCGGTCCCTGACGGCTTCCCGGCGGTAACCGAAGATCGAACGATAACGGTTCGTCGGAGTCGAAGGATCCGGGCCAATCCCGCACCGACACCAATACGCGGCGTGCGCCGCGCGCACCGTTTCGCCAAGTCACCTTGCCGTTGTGCACTACGCGTAAGGCTTCGGTCAGACTCGGCCCGTGGCGCTTCGGTACGTACTTCGTGCGAGGAGAAACGCCACCGTAGAGTTTGGCCATGGTGGTGGACATCAGTACGGCCTCATTTACGCGGACATCCGGCGGTGCTGAAAGAAGCACCTCCAGTCCGATGCGGCGTGGCAGCGGTACGGGGCCGTGCTTGCCTCGGCCAGCGCCTGTATCCCACAGGTCCAGCAGCGCGCAGGGTACGAGCCGTGATTCGATCTCAAGGAATGGCAGGTACCCGACCTCGAAGCGCGGTTCCTTCGCCGGCGGCTGCGCGGCACGCTGTAGCAGGTCGTAATCGAACGGCAGTGCGGTCTGTCCGTCCTGCAGCTCGCGGGCGGGCACCACATGACGAGTGTTTGCCAGCGGCCCCGCAAGGTTCACGTGCCGCCTGTCATCCCACGATGTAGGTACAAGCTGCCGACCTTGCGCCTCAGTCTTCTGGCGGCCTGGTCTGATCCTCTTGCGTGCCGCTTTCTCCTGCTTCTGGATGCGCTGCTTGATTTCTGGATCGCGTTCGGCGGTCTCGGCCATGATCGCAAGACGGCGCTGTATCCTCTGCTTGCCAGGATTGCCCGGTTGCGGACTGCGCTCCGGGCCGCGCGGGCGTGCTGTGGCGGCGACTTGTTGCATCGCCGGATCCTGCGTCATGGCTTCAATCCGCTTGCGTTGCTGCGCGTCCGGTGGTTCCGCCTCCGGCGTGTCATGGACGGTCATTCGTCCTTATCCCCCATTCAAGTATGCACTGGAGTCCCCAGTGCTGGTCGATAGTCCACGAGGGAGCGAATTTCAACGGGTCATTCCACCGAGGTCCGTCGTGGCCACCCGGCCAGCACGACCGTCACGGGCGGAGCAGTGGTGGCGAGGGCGTGTTCTCGATGCCGGTCAGCAGGGCGTCTCCATGTCACGAGTCCGCTTGCCGGGCTTACCACCTGCGTTCGTGGTGGATAGTGTGCAAGTTCGGCCAGGGTAGGCGCATCAGGCGCATTGTCGGTCAAGCTCCTCGGCCAAGGGCACTCTCCAGTTCGGGGCCGGCCTCAATGGACAGCACGCGGCCAGAAAAAGAGTAGTCCGGTGGTGCGCCGCGTGTGCGTATGCGACACCGCGCGCCGGCTTCCGAGGCAGTAGCCATTCCCAAAGGGGTTGGCACCTTAATCACAGGTGGTGGTTGCATGGTGATATGTCAGCATGCAACCATAGGGACATGCTGACAATAGCCCTGGTGTCGCAGAAGGGCGGCGTAGGCAAGACGTCCCTGGCGCTCAATCTGGCCGTGGCCGCCGAGCTCTCCGGGCGTGCGGCGCTCATCGTGGATCTGGATCCGCAGGCCAGCGCCGCCGCATGGGCCGACTCACGCAAGGCTGAGGCGCCGGTCGTCGTTTCTGCGCAGGCCGCGCGGCTCGCGGAGGTCCTCGCAACCGCACGGGAGCACGGCGCTTCCCTGTGCTTCATCGATACAGCCCCGCACGCCGAGTCGCCGGCGCTCGCGGCCGCGCGAGCGGCCGACCTGGTGCTCGTGCCGTGCCGCGCGTCGATTCTGGACTTGTTCGCGGTCACGGCATCACAGACGATCGCACTACTCGCCGGTACCCCCGCATCGGCGGTGCTCTGCGGAGTTCCTGCCCGCGGCTTGCTCGCCGACGAGGCGCAGCAAACCCTCGAGACGAACGGTCTGCCGGTTGCACCGGTGCGCATCGGCCACCGCGTCGCGTTCGTGCACGCAGCCACGGCCGGACAAGGAGTCCAGGAGTATGAGCCGAAGGGGAAGGCCGCATACGAGATTGTACGCCTCTACGAATGGACCTGCAGCCAAGTGAGCCGGGCGGGCCACCCCGCCGCCGGCATGCTGGCAAGAGTTTGATCAATGGCCAAACGTTCACTGCTGGATGCGTTCACATCGCAGGCCGAGCCCACGGCACCGGCCCCGGCACCGCAGCCCGAGGCACACGCACATCGTCCGCCGAGCCGGCGCGGTCTGAAGGCGCTTACGGTGTGGGTGGATCCCGCCGTCCATCAGCAGGTCAGGATGATGGCGCTGGAGCAGAATCGTTCGGCAGAGGACATGCTGCGCGAGGCGGTCGCGGATCTGTTTCAGAAGTATGGGCGCCCTAGGTTGTAGAATGCGGCGCCACCCGAGCCTAGCGTGAGTTTCCTAGTTAGCTCGGGTGCCTGACGGTCTGAGTGGATAAGTGATTTGAGGATAGCAAGTTACTCGCTATCCTTCCGGGACGAGGCTTGTATACACTGACTGTGGTGCTGTCAGGGATGGGCGTGTCGGTATACGTCAAGTAGGCGGCACAGTTTGTCTTGCAGGGACGAGCGTTCAGAGAGCACGTATTGAGCCCGGTAGCGCCCTCTGGTGGCCGGCTCAGGCGCGGCGTAGAGGTTGACCACTTCGGTCACGCCGCTGAGTTCCGCCAGTAGTTGCTCGATGGTAAGGAGGTGTCCGCCGTGGGCCGCCTTGCGTTGCAGCAGCGAACTCAGCAGCAGCGCCAGCACACAATAGAACACATGTACGCGCAGCTTCTGATCGGTCCAGTGAAAGGCCGGCGAGAAGCTCACCCAGTGGGGATTCTTCATCTGCTTGAACGCGCGCTCCACATGATGCTGTGCGCGGCTGGCCAAGATGATGTCCTGGTCGCTCCACGACTCGTTGTCGGTACACAGGATGCGCTTGCCCAAGCGCCTGCGTTGCAAGCGCTGGTACGCTGCCCAATCGGTGCGAAATCGAAAACTGAGGACG
>JAPPGB010000018.1 GCA_028821475.1 Spirochaetaceae bacterium | reverse complement strand
CCGGGGAACCCCTCCGCGGCAGCGCGCGTCGCCGGGTCTCCCGTCGGATCTGGCGGGAGACCGTCGGCCGAGGCCGGGTCGCGGAAACCGCCGCCGGGAGACCCGTCCGCCGCCACTGTCTTACCGACGCCCGCCTCCGCGGCGTCCGCCAGCGCGGCGCCAGGATCGTACAGGAGGCAGCGCGCCAGGCGGGCGTCGCCGGCCGGCAGCAGCGGCGGCGGCCCTTGCCGGCAGCGGTCGACGGCGAATTCGCAGCGCGGGGCGAACGCGCAGCCGGGCGGCAGCCGCAGCGGGTCGGGCACCGCGCCGGTGATCGGGGTGAGCCGCGCGCCGCGCGGCGCCTCGATGTTCGGGATCGACTGCAGCAGCGCGCGCGTGTAGGGGTGGCGCGGTGCGGCGAACAGCTCCGCGGTGGCGGCCTGTTCCACCACCTGGCCGGCGTACATCACCACCACCCGGTGCGCCATCTCCGCCACCACGCCGAGGTCGTGGGTGATGATTACCACCGCGGTGCCGAAGCGCGGCGACAGTTCGCGGATCAGTTCCAGGATCTGCGCCTGAATGGTCACGTCGAGCGCCGTGGTCGGTTCGTCGGCGATCAGCAGCGCCGGGTCGCAGCTCAGCGCCATGGCGATCATCACCCGTTGCCGCATGCCCCCGGAGAACTGGTGCGGGTAGTCGAATACGCGCTGCTCCGGCGAGGGAATGCCCACCAAGCGCAGCATTTCCAGCGTGCGCGCCAGCGCCTGCCGCTTGCGCAGGCCGCGATGGATACGCAGCGCCTCGATGACCTGGTCGCCGATGGCATGCACCGGGTTGAGCGACGACATCGGCTCCTGGAAGATCATCGCGATCTCGTTGCCGCGGATGCGCTGCATCTGCTCCGGGGTCTTGCCGAGCAGGTCTTCGCCGCGGAAGCGGATGGAGCCGGCCACCACCCGGCCGGGAGCATCCACCAGCCCCAGGATCGACAGCGCGGTTACCGACTTGCCGCAACCCGACTCGCCCACCACGGCCACGGTCTCGTCGGCCAGCACCTCCAGGTCCACGCCGTTGACTGCCGCGATCACGCCCCGGTCGGTGGCGAAGTGGGTGGCCAGGCCGCGTACCTCCAGCAGCGGGTCGAGCACCGGGACCGGCGAATCGCTCACTGCGCTCATTGCGCTCATTGCTTCATCCGCGGGTCGAGGGCGTCGCGCAGGCCGTCGCCGAGGAAGTTGAAGCACAGCATGGTCAGCGCCAGGGCGATGCCGGGAAAAATCGCCAGGTGCGGGTGCGAGCGCATGCTGGTGATGCCGTCGGAGATCATCGCGCCCCAACTCGGCGTGGGCGGGTCGACACCGAGCCCGATGAAGCTCAGAAACGCCTCGGTGGCGATCAGCCCGGGAATCATCAGCGTAACCTGCACGACGCCGGGCCCGATCAGGTTGGGCAGCAGGTGGCGCACCACGACCCGCGCCGGGCGCGCGCCGAGGGCGCGTGCCGCCTGCACGAACTCCGTCTCGCGCAGCGACAGCGCCATGCCGCGCGCCAGCCGCGCCAGCCCCACCCAGGAGGTGAGGCTGATGCCGGCCAGGATGAACAGCATGCCGCCCATGGCGCGGTCCAGCGACACCACGGCGCGCACCAGCGCGCTGGGATCCTCGCGCTGGCCGAACCCCAGCTTGAACACCACCAGCAGCAGGATGATGAACAGCAGGCTCGGGAATGCGTACAGCAGGTCCACCACCCGCATCATCGCGTTGTCGGCGCGGCCGCCGGCATAGCCGGCCACGGTGCCGTACGCGACGCCGACCAGGAACGCGGTCAGCGCGCCGAGCAGGCCGACGACCAGCGAAATGCGTGCCCCGTAGATGAGCCGCGACAGCAGGTCGCGGCCGAGGAAGTCGGCGCCCAGCACGTACTCGCCGCCCGGCTTCGCGAAAGTCTGCTCGAAGTCCCCGTCGGCGTAGTGGCGCGGTGCGATGGCCGGCGCCAGCGCGGCCATGGCGAGCAGCAGCCCGACCACGCAGCCGCCCGCCACCGCCAGCCGGTTGCGCAGCAGCCGCCGCCAGGCGTCGCGCCACAGGCTGTCGCCGCCCGCCCGCCCCGGTGCCGTATCCCGCGCGGCGGTTCGGCGCACCGCCCCGCGCAGCCGGAGTTTCGCCACGGGTTGCTTAGGGCGCCTCCAGGCGAATGCGCGGGTCGATCCAGGAGTAGGCCAGGTCCACCACCAGGTTGGCGACCACCAGCACCGCCGTGTACAGCAGCGTGGTGCCCATGATCACCGGGTAGTCGCGGTCCCCTACCGAGCCGACGTAGAAGTCGCCGAGGCCGGGGATGGCGAAGATCTGCTCGACCACCATGGAGCCGGTCACCAGCGCCGCGAACAGCGGTCCGAGCACCGTCACCACCGGGATCAGCGCGTTGCGCAGCGCGTGATGGACGATCACCCGCCGTTCGCTCACCCCCTTGGCGCGCGCCGTGCGCACGTAGTCTTCGCGGATCACCTGCAGCATGCTCGCCCGCGTCAGCCGCGCCAGGATGGCGGCCTGCCCGATGCCCAGGGTAAAGGCCGGCATCACCGCCTGTTGCCACGACCCCCAGCGCGCCACCGGCAGCACGCCCAGTTGCAGGGCCAGCCCCCACATCAGCAGCGGCCCCAGGGTCAGCGCCGGCACCGAGACGCCGGACACCGCCATGAACATCGCCGCGTAGTCGGCGAGCGTGTTCTGGCGCAGCGCCGACACGATGCCGAGCGGCACGCCGATCACCAGCGCCACGCCCAGCGCCAGCGTGCCGAGCACGAACGACACCGGGAAATGGCGCGCGATGATGTCGTTCACGCTGCGGTCGCGCGCCAGGTAGGAGGGGCCGAGATCGCCGCGCAGGGCGCCGCCCATGTAGCGCAGGTACTGGCGCCACACCGGCTCGTCCAGGTGGTAGTGCGCCTCCAGCCGGGCGATCACCTGCGGCGGCAGCGGCTTGTCCTCCTGATCGAACGGATTGCCCGGCACCGAGTGCATCAGGAAGAAGGTGACCGCCGAGATCACCAGCAGTACCGGCGCCAGCCACAGCAGCCGGCGCAGCAGGTAAGTCAGCACCGCGGTTGGTCGGCGCGCGCGGCGGCCGCCGGGAGCAGGCGTTGCATGGCAAGCTCCCCGCGGCCGCGCCCGCGCACCCGCGTCAAGCTCAGTTGACCTGCCAGTCCTTGAACAGCTTCATGAACTGCGGGGTCTGCGGGCGGTCCACGTGCGGCTTGGTGAGCGAGTTGTCCGCGTACCAGTAGATCGGGATCACGCCCACCTGCTCCTGTACCAGGATGCGCTCGGCGATGCGGTACAACTGCTGCCGCGTGGCCAGGTCGCTCTCCACGGCGGCTTCCTCGATAATGCGGTCGTACTCCGGGTTCTTGAACGTCGCCGGCTGCCCGACGCTGCTGTGGAACAGCTCCATGTGGATGTTGTGCGCGTCCGGGTAGTCCATGCCCCAGCCCATGCGCCACACGTCGTGCGCGCCCTGCGCCGCGTTCACGGAGTAGGCGCGTCCCTCGACGCCGCGCAGCGACACCGTGGCGCCGAGCGTGTCCTGCCACATCTTCTGAATCGCCTGCGCGATGTTCTGGTGCAACTGGCTGGCGTTGTAGCCCAGTTCAATCTCCGGCAGCCCCTCGCCATCCGGATATCCCGCCTGCGCCAGCCACGCCTTGGCCTGCTCCGGGTCGTACGGTATGCCGATGCCGGCTTCGTTGGCCACGTGGCCGGTGGAGCCGGGCGGCGTCATGGTGCCGGCGGGCACTTCGCCGCCGCGCGTGATGCGGCCGGTGACGGTGTCCTTGTCCAGCGCCGCGGCGAACGCCTTGCGCACCAGTACCTGGTTGAACGGCGGTTTCGCCATGTTGAAGAAGTAGTAGTACACGATGAACCGCGGGCCGTTGTAGTACTCGGGTCCGAGCACGTCGTCGCCGCGGATGCGGTCCAGCTCGCCCGGCGGGATCGACTCGATGAAGTCCAGCTCGCCCGCCTCGTACATCGCCAACTGGGTGGAGGCGTCCTTGACCACGAAGAAGGTGATGCGCGGAATGTCCACGCTGCCGGCGTCGAAGTAGCCGTCGTTGCGCTCCAGCACGTAGCGGTCCTCGGCCACCGCCTCGACCAGCTTGTAGGGGCCGTTGACCACGATGTTCTCCGGTTTCACCCAGTCGGTGCCGTGCTGCTCGCGTGCCCCGCGCGGCACGCTGTGGCCCATCGAGCTGAGCGACGACAGGAACCAGGTCGCCGGCTCGGTCAGGGTGATGGTGAGCGTGAGATCGTCCACCGCATGCACGCCGAGCGCCGACGGCGGCTGCTCGCCGGCGTTCACCGCGGCGGCATTCTCGATCACGAACGCGCGATAGGAGATCGGCGCCGCGCTGTCGGGATCGACGATGGTCCGGAACGAGTACTCGAAGTCGGCAGCGGTTACCGGACTGCCGTCGGACCAGGTCAGGCCGGATCGCAGGGTGAACGTGTAGGTGCGGCCGTCTTCCGAGACGGTCCACGACTCGGCGGCGTTGGCAATCGGCTCCGAACGGTCGTAGTCCCAGTCTACCAGGGTCAGAAACTGCTGGGCGGCCAGGATGTGCAGCCAGTTGGTCGCCGGATCGAAGTTGCCCGGATCACCCGGCAGCGCCAGGCTGATCTCGGCCTGCCCGGCGCCCGACTCTTCCGCGGCAGAGGCGAAACTGCCCGCCGCGACGATTACCATCAGCGCCAGCGCACTGCCAATCACTCGGTTCATGATTCCTCCTCACCGGCAAGTGCGCGTGTTCATTCGCACCTGCCGTACACCAATCACGGTAGTATGTCGGCCGCACCAAAGTCAAACTGCCGTCCTTGCGTCGCTTCATCCGGAGGAGAATAATCATGGGCAAGTAGTCATGGACGAGATTGCCAACGTCGGAAGATTCCTCAGCGACAACAAGATGGTCTGGGAGCGTCGGTTTTCGGCGCCGCCGGAGCGGCTGTGGGACGCGCTGTCCACCAAGGACGGACTGAGGCGCTGGTTCATGCCGACCAGGTACGAGATAGCGGTGAATGGGCGGTTCTCGTTCGACGGCGGGTGGGAAGGCACGGTGTCGGAAGCGGCACCGTGCCAGCACATACAGTTTGACGTGGATGGCGGCAGCGGAGCGTTTCTGCGCTTCGAGATGGAGGCTGGAAACGGCGCATGTCTCTTTGCGCTGATAGACCGGATGGGTGATGGCGTGGATGCGAACAACTGGCCGGACGCGCCTGCGCATCGGCGTCATCAGCCAGGTGGCCCCGGAACCCACTGGAGTGGGGTAGCGGCCGGATACCATCGCTTCGTAGACGCGTTGGAAGAGCACCTCTCGGGTGGCGGGGTTTCGTCAGACTATGACGAACTGTGCAAGGCATATCAGCGCGTACTCGATGCTCGTTTTGGACGCTAAAACTACATCGAATACTAGCAACATATACGGAAAAAATACCGCGATGTTCAGGCGTCGCTGTTGCAGTGGCCGGTGAACCAGCCGACGGCGAAGTCGGCGGGCGCCCGGGCGTGCGGCAGCGTGCAGCGGGCCTGGGCGGCCAGCCCGGTGCGCTTGACCGTGGGCGGGGGCTTGTCTACAACAGGCGGCATGTTGATCGGTCAGGCGGGATGCGCCGGCGTCTCCATCGGGGCGGTGGTGGACCAGTTGTGCGCCAACCCGATGGTGGCGGCGCGCCAAGCGGCGGGTGTCGGGTTCGAGCCGCCGTCGCGAACGGCGCTCATTGACGTGCTGGAGGGGCTGCGCACCGCCTTGTTTCCCGGCTACTTCGGCCTGGTGCAGATGACCGAGGGCCTCAGCTTCCACATCGGCTCGATCCTGGAAGAGAAGCTGCGCCACCTGCAGGAGCAGGTCCTGCGCGGCCTGGTGTTCGCACACTGGGCAGAGGCGGGCACGCCGGAACAACTGCGCGACCAGAACGAGGCGCGCGCCGCGGCCGCAACGCGGCACCTGTTGACCCGTCTGCCGGAGCTGCAGCGGCTGGCGCTGCTGGACGTGGAGGCGGCCTACGCCGGCGATCCGGCAGCGACCAGCCGCGACGAGGTCATTTTCAGCTACCCCGGCGTGCAGGCGATCATCCGGCATCGCATCGCCCACGAGCTCTACCTGCTGCGCATTCCGCTCATTCCGCGCATCATGAGCGAGCACGCTCACAGCGTCACCGGCATCGACATTCATCCCGGCGCCGCCATCGGCGAGAGCTTCTTCATCGACCACGGCACCGGCGTGGTGATCGGCGAGACCAGCGAAATAGGACGCAACGTACGCATCTACCAGGGCGCGACCCTGGGCGCCAAGAGCTTCCCGCTAGACGCCCACGGCCAGCCGATCAAGGGTGTGCCGCGCCACCCGATCGTGGAGGACGACGTGATCATCTATTCCGGCGCCACCATTCTCGGCCGCACCCGCCTCGGGCGCGGGTCGATCATCGGCGCCAACGCCTGGGTCACGCGCGACGTCGAGGCCGGCGCGATCGTGACCCGTTACCACGGCGAGTCGGCCGACCTGCGCGTGGAGGCGCCGGCGACCGATGGCTGACGGCGCGCGCGTGGACGTGGTCGGTTCCATCAACACCGACCTGGTGGCGTACGTGGAGCGCTTGCCGGCCCCCGGCGAGACGCTGTTCGGCGAGCGCTTCGCGCAGTTCGCCGGCGGCAAGGGAGCCAACCAGGCGGTGGCCGCGGCCCGTGCCGGCGCCGCGGCCTCCTTTCACGGCGCCGTCGGCGACGACGCCTTCGGGCACGCCGGACGCGCCGGCCTGCGGCAGGCAGGGGTCGCCGTCGACGGCCTGCTGACTCTCCCGGAGCACGCCTCCGGCATAGCGCTGATCCTGGTCGACGGGCGGGGCGAGAACGAGATCGTCGTCGTGTCCGGCGCCAACGTGCAGTTCACCGCCGGCCAGGTGGCAGCACCGCCGGCGGCGCCGGCGCCGCCGGCAGCCGCTGCGCCGGTGCTGCTGCTGCAGAACGAGGTCGCGCCGGCCACCACGCAAGCCTGCGCGCGGCGCTGGCACGCCGCCGGCGCCCGCGTGATATGGAATATGGCCCCGGCGCCGGCCACCGCCCCGCCCGAAGACCTCCTGGCCGCATGCGAATTCATCCTGGTCAACGAGGTGGAGCTGGCGGCGCTGACCGGCGCCGCGGCCTCGACCGAGTGGCAGCAGGTCGCCGCCCGCGCCGCCGGCTTCCTGACGGGCAGCGGGGCCGCGTTGCGCAACCTGGTCGTCACCCTGGGCGCCGCCGGCTGCCTGTGGGCGCACCGCGACGGTTCCGGGGCGCCGGCATTGCACCGCCAGCCCGCGCTGCCGGTCACGGCCGTCGACACCGTCGGTGCCGGCGACTGCTTCTGCGGCGTGTTCGCGGCAACCCTCGCGGCCGGCGCGACAACCGCCGCCGCCCTGCACCGCGCCACCTCCGCCGCCCCGCAAGCGGTAAAGCGCCCCCGCCCCCCCCCCGCGATGCCCCCGG
>JAPPGB010000017.1 GCA_028821475.1 Spirochaetaceae bacterium | reverse complement strand
GCAGTCCCTCACGAACTATCGAACTATCTGCTTTCTAAAGGGTACAGGGGGGGGCGGTAGAGCGCACCGGTTGCGCCATCTGCAACCGGCGGCGGCGCTGGGTACTGTCGTCACGCGTCATTCGCATCCGTTCCACCCGCAGCCATCATTGCACACGCAAGGCATACCGTCAAATGGAATGGCGCCGGGGCCCGGGCCGAGTTGGCCACCACGGCGCCGACCGTGCCCGAGGCCGCGGTCGCCACCACCGTGTCGCCGGCCACAGGTATCGCAGGGTTTGACGCCGCTACTTCGGGCTGAGCAACGAGGTGACCCGGCAATCGGGGAGATTGGTCGCCACGACCACTCGAGCTGGAGCGGTCGCGCCCGATCACCGAGGGCGCCAGTCTGCTTCTCCGTACACCAACCATGCATCCACCCGACGGCCGTCCCAGTGAATAGCAGAGGTGTCTGCCAGGGACGGGAAGGCCCGCCACATCGGGCCAGAACGCCGCCACGGCCGCACCCGCAGGGTAAGCGACATGCCGCACGCTCGGATAGATGAAGCCTCCGTCGCCGGCGTTCCAGCGGTCGTACTCCTCGCCGTCGGCGTGAGGGGCCCACTTCCTTCCACGGGAGACCTTGCACCAGAGCGCCCCACGGACTTCGAGGCCTCGCCGACTGGCCATGGAGCCCGGAATGCCCATGCGCCCCCGTAGGCGCGGTTCCCGACCGTGGGCGCACATCATTCCGGTGAATCTGGCACCGTCGGCGACTCAGCAGGCTCCATAACCGTGAGTTCGCTGAAGTAGTCGCGCAGGTAACCACGATCACGGGCCAACAGGCGGTCGGCGCAGATCTGAGCATGCGCGCCTATGAGAAAGTCCGGCACGACCCGCCCGGCGGTTCCTCCGCGCTCCAGATACCGCGCAAAGTGCTGTCCAGCCAACGCCGCGGTGGCCTCATTGCCAGGCACAAACTCGATGCCGAGATCTTGCAGCATCTCAGTCAGCTCCGTGTTCGACTGCAGTGCGGGTCTGGTTTCCGCCACTACGCATTCGCACGCGATGAGGCGCCCCTCCTGACGGGCGCGCCGTAAGGCGTCCACCGAAGCACTGGCGTGCAGCGGATCGTCGGTAATCACATCCAGCACGACCGAAGTATCTACTGCCGTAGTCACTTACTTGCGAATGCGCGCCAGGTAGGTGTCTACCGTCTCGCCGCGCGGCAACCGACCGCGGCCGCGCCACTTGAGCAACGGGTCTTCGGGGTCCCGTTTCTGTGCGATCAGCTCTCCACGCACGGTCGTGACCTCAAGCACGGTCCCGGGGCGGATGCCAAGCGTTTCTCTGAGTGCCTTGGGAATCGTGATCTGGCCCTTCTCGGATACCGTAGTCCGGTGACGCTTGTGGATCATACTGAGAGTGTAGCTATTCTTACCACGATGGTAAACCAGTTCGCCAAATCGGGAGGGCCGCCGGCGCCAGCAAGGCTGCGCAAGGCTCATGGACGGTGCGGGTGCACGCCGCGGTGGCGCGGCGTGCGGCGTGGGCGGCGCCCGCCCCCGTAGCGACCGGCGGCGCCGCGCAGGCGCGGGTCCAGCAGGTCGCGCACCGCGTCGCCGAACAGGTTGAGGGCGTAGACCGTCACCGTCAGGCACAGCCCCGGCCACAGCGCCAGCCGCGGCGCAATCTCCATGTACTGGCGGCCCTCGCGGCTCAGCATGCCGCCCCAGCTCGGAACGGTCACCGGCAGGCCGAAGCCCAGGAAGCTCAGCGACGCCTCGGCAATGATCACGCCGCCGACGTTGATGCTGAACACGACGATCAGCGGCGCGGCGATGTTGGGCAGCACGTGACGGACGAGCGTGCGCAGCGTGCGGGCACCGATCGCCTCCGCGGCCTGGAAGTAGGCGTTCTCCTTGACCCCGATCACCGCGCCGCGCACCACCCGTGACGCGGGAATGCCGCCGGCCACCCCGAGCACGACGATGATCTGCACCACCCCGCGCCCGGCGATAGACATGATCGTAAGCAGCAACAGCAGCCCCGGAAACGACATCCACGCGTCCACGAACCGTTGCGCGTAGATGTCCACCCGCCCGCCGATGAAGCCGCTGGTGCCGCCGATCAGCAACGCGACGATGACATTCAACGACGTTGCCGCGAGCCCGACCGTAATCGACAGGCGCGCGCCGATGATGAGGCGGCTCAGGAAGTCGCGGCCGACGTGGTCGGTGCCCAGCAGGTGCGCGGGGGACGGGCCCTGCATCCGGTCCTGCACCCGGCCGCGGTCGAATTCGTAGGGCGCGAGCTGCGCGGCGAAGATGGTGATGAACACCAGTGCCACGACGATGAGGCCGCCAATGGCTCCCAGCGGCTGTTCCTTCAGCAGCCGCGAGAGGAAGCTGGCCGCCGGTCGCCGGCGCGCCGGTGCAGGAGCGTCCGCCGCGGAGGGTCCGGCACCCGCGCCTCCGTTTGGGCCGCCACCACCGCGTGCGCCTGCGCCTCCGCTTCCGCCAGCGCCTGTGCCCCCGCGTGCGCCTCCGCCTGCGCCTGCGCGGCCGGCTCCGGCCGCGGCGCCCGGCGCCGGCTCACTCATAGCGCACCCGCGGATCCAGCAGGGCGTAGGTCAGGTCGGTGCCGAGGTTGATCAACACCACCACCGAGGCAAATAACAGGTTCACGCCGGAGACCACCGGGTAGTCGCGCGCGTTGAGGGCAGACAGCATCAGACTGCCGAGCCCCGGGAGATTGAAGATGTTCTCGATGATCACCGAGCCGCCGGCGATGATGGGCAACTGCAGCGCCACCAGGGTCACCACCGGGATGAGGGCGTTCTTGACCGCGTGGCGCAGCACCACCGTCCTCTCCGCCAGGCCCTTGGCCCAGGAGGTCCTCACATAGTCCTGGCGCAGCACCTCCAGCATCATCGTGCGCGTCATGCGCATGGTGCTCGCTGCCAGGTAGGTCCCCAGAATCACGGCGGGAATGATCAACATGCCGAGATTGGCCCATGGGTCTTCGGTGAAGCGCACGTGCGTCAGCGGCGGCGTCCAGCCCCACCAGATTGCGGGGTAGATCATCACCATCAGTCCCAGCCAGAAGTTGGGTGTCGCCAGGCCGAAGATGGCGACCGCCCGGCCGGCGTAGTCGGCCAGCGTGTATTGGCGAATCGCCGAGTAGATGCCGATCGGCACGGCGATGATGACCCCAGTGAGGATCGCCAGCAGCCCCAGCTCGACCGTTACCCCGACCCTGCCGGCGAGTTTCTGTTCCACCGTGGCGCTGCCCAACGAGCTGCTGTACAGCGAGCGGCCGAGGGTGCCACGCAGGACGATGTCACCGATCCACTTCGCGTATTGCGCGTAGACGGGTTTATCGAGTCCGAGTCGTCTCTTCAGAGCCTCCTCATCGATCGTGCCGCCCTGGGTGTCGGTCATCCGGGCTTTCATCACGTCGATGATGTCGCCGGGAATGAAGCGAACCGAGAGAAACACCAGGACGGTGACGATGAACAGGGTCGGGATCACCAGCAGTATCCGCCTGATCACATACGCCCGCATCTCAGCTCACCTCCTCTCATCATCACGGCACCATAAGAAGGGGTGGCAGGTTGTTCCCGCCACCCCGTGTTCGCCCGTAAACGCTGACGTTGGAAGCGAGCGTCAAAACCCCATTTCTGCCTTCAGGTCCGGGTCGAGCCAGAGCCGGGCAAGAACCTCGTGATAGTTTTCTGGGTGCACGAACGTCTCGCCGTTCCAGCCCTTGACCCACGGATGCGCCACCTGGAATCCGGGCGCCTTGCCGGTCCATACCTGAAAATGCTGCGAAACGAGGTACTGGTCGAACTCCTTGGCGATTCGTATCAGCTCCGCCTCGCTGGTCGCTGTTTGGAACTCGTTATAGAGTCGAATCAGCGTGGCGTTGGGAGTCCCACCGAACCACTCGTTCCAACCGTGCGGCTCGGTGTCCGCCCCAAGAGAACGGGCGAAGCCTATGATGTGTTCAGGGGCTGCATCGAAGCCCAAATCGCCGGTGGACATCTCGTAGAGTGCGTCCACTTTACGACTCCACCAGGTGCTGCTGTCGTAGACGTCGATCTCCACCTCCACGCCGATCTCTTTGAAGTAGCCGGCCGCGATCTCGGCGAGGCCCAGGTCGATGACGTCGCGGTGGTCGTGGGTGGCCCTGAAGCGCACGCCGTCCGCGCCGCGTGGGTAGCCGGCCTCGTCGAGCAATTGCTCCGCCTTCTCCGGGTCGTAGCGGTATTGGTCCTGGAGCTCCTTTGGCCACTCGTCGAATGGAAGAAAATAGGGTCCGGTCGCGTTGCCGAAGATGCCCTGGGGCTTCCACAGCGCGTACCCGCCATAGTAGCTCTCGTTAACCGCCTCGCGGTCGATCGCCATCTGCATTGCCTGGCGGACGCGGATGTCGTCGAACGGCGGCGTACGGGTGTTCAGGCCGATTTGCCCGAGCGCCCGGAGGAAGTAGGGGCCCACCTGGATGTCGGGGTTGGTGCGCAACACCGACTCTATCACCTCGAAGGTCTTGATGTCGACGCCGCCGCCGGCAACGTGGATCATGTCGACCTGGCCGGTGCGAAACGCGGCGAGGCGGGTCGCCTCCTCCGGCATGAACAGACCCTTCAGCTCGTCGACGTAGGGCAGCCGGTTGTCCGGATACTTCTCGTCGAAGTCGTGGTAGTTGGGAATGCGCGTCCTGGTTATCGAGACGCCCTCGACGTAGTCAGTGAGCGTGAACGGCCCGGTGCCGACCACGTTTCGCCAGTCGCTGTAGTCACCGTGCTGCTCGATGACCTCGGGTGGCAGAATCCATGAGTTGGACTGGCCGAGGATCGCCCGGGCCAGGCCGGCGCGCGGCTCGGTCAGCTTGAACTCGACCGTGTATCGGTCAAGGGCTTCGATGGATTCCCACGGATAACCCTCAACCTCGCCGGCAACTCTGGGCTCGAAGTCGAGCATGCCGGCCATGCGGCGGTAGGTAAAGGCGACGTCTTCGGCGGTGAGCTCGCGCCCGTTGACCGGCGGCTTGTCGTGCCAGCGGATGTCCGGTTTGATCTCGACGATCAGCGTTCGGTCGTCCGGCTGCTCCCAGCTCTCGGCCAGGTGGCCCTTGAAGCGCGAGAACGGCACATACCACCCGGTAAAGCTCACCTCGTCCCGGGGAGCACCCCAGTCTCCCTTCGCAAGCTTCTCGTTGACCGCGTAGATCTGATAGCCGGCGTAGTGTCCTGTGATATGCGGGTCGGTGGTCTCCCCGAACAGCTTGTACGGGTAGGTCAGCGTGCCGCCGTACTCGGGGGCGGTGACCTGCATCCCGGTCGTCGGGTCGGTCACCATCGGCTTGTCCGCAGCCGCGGCCGCTTCCTCGCCGGCGGGCGCCGCCGACGCGGCGGTTGCGGTCAGGACGAACCCGATCAGTACCGCAACCCATGGTCTACAATGTCGTATCATGAGGTTTCCTCCGAACCTTCGTTTCTTCGAGAGTGCTGAATTCAGTGCCGGCCCGCGCCGACTCTCGCGGTATGCCTGCGATTCGCAGGGACCGAACAGCGAGGGCGGCACCCTCGACCACGAGCAGTGCCTGGGGTGCCGGCGGGTGGACCGCGGGCGAGCGGCCCGTTGCCGGGAGTTCCCGCCTGGGGCGGTGACCGGCCGACGACGAATCGGCGGTGAGGCAGCGCCGCGCTCAGCGAACCGCGAAGGCTGCGCAGAAGGTAGCGGTCGCGCCCGGCTAACTCGTTAGTGTTTCTGAGGTTGTATGGAAATGGCCCAGGTGGGCGGGTACAGAGGGCGAAGAGCAGCCGAGCGGAGCGCACCGGATGCGCTATCTGCAACCGGCGACGGCGCCCGGTACTGTCGTCACGCGTCATTCGCATCCGTTCCACCCGAAGCCCGCAGCCATCATTGCGCACGCACGGCATACCGTCAAATGGCCGCGGGGCGCCGGTGGTGCCGGAGGGCACGGTCAAGCCCCGACCGGCCCGGGCCGAGTTGGCCCCCACGACGCCGACCGTGCCCGAGGCCGCGGTCGCCACCACCGCGTCGCCGAACAGATTGAGGGCGTAGACCGTCACCGTCAGGCGCAGGCCGGCCACACACACAGCGCCAGCCTTGACCTCACTGCCACAGCCTCGTACCCTCATTGAGGGGCGCAACGAACGACGACACGTGGCACGTTCTGCTGTCTTCTGCGTCGTCGCCAGGGCCGTAACGCCGGGCCGCACATGAAACCTGCTTTGTATCTTGAGTCGACGATTCCGAGCTACCTCACCGCACATCCTAGCCGAGACTTGATCGTTGCCGCTCATCAGCAGATCACTCACGAATGGTGGCAACACGCTCGGACTCGTTTCTCTCTGTTTGTCTCCGAGGCGGTTCTGGAGGCAATAGCAGGTGGCGATCCGAGTGCCGCGGCTCGAAGACGAGCACTAGTCGCTGGTATTCCGGTACTGGAGTTGACCCAAGAGGTCACTGAACGGGCAGCGGAATATCGAACGGGTTTGTCATTACCACCGAGAGCACAATTGGATGCGGTGTACATTGCCTTTGCAGTTACGTACGACGTCGACTATTTGCTCACTTGGAACTGCACGCACCTGGCGAATGGCGTCTTGATTCGCCGCCTTTATGAACTGAACCTGAGCTTGGGTCGCAAGACACCTGTAATTGCAACGCCTGAAGAGTTGTTGAAACGCCCGGAAGGAGAACAAGATGTGGAGTGATCCGATTGTCGAAGAGATTCGCTCGATCCGCGAGCGAATCTGGGAAGAGTGTGATTATGATCTCAAAAAACTAACGAAACGACTCAAGAATAAGGAACAGTTACACAAAGACAGATTGGTTTCGCCGCAGCAGTTTATACGGAAACAGCGACCATAGTTACCAATGGCCGTCGGCTCGAGGCCGACACCGATGCCCTCGAGCAGTTGACTCTCGCTGCGACGGCGTCCCAGATCGGGCGTGAGGAAATCCGCATCTGGATCGAGCAGCATATCCGCCGGGAGTGAACACCCGACCCTTCTCAAGCAACCACCATCCTGACCGAACCGACGGTGCGCCCATCGAGCTCGAAGTCGGCGGCAGCACCCGCCGCGCGGAAGCCGAGCCCTTCGAACAGCGACCGCTTCTCCTCGTCTTCCACGCACACCACCGCCCGGCACTCGGCGGCCCCGCGCGCCGCGCCCCGCTGCATTGCGGCAGCCAGCAGGCCGGACCATGCGGCGGCAAAGTACGGGTGCGTGAAGCCGTCGACCTGGCAGGCGGCGCCCGATCCGAGCACGGTCGCCAGCCCCACGACGCGGTCGTCGGCAGTGCGCGCGCAAAACCAGTCGCCGGCGCCGCCGGCCACCGCGGCCAGGTAGCGCCGGTACAGCCCCATGCAGGAGTACTGGACGCAGTAGCGGGTCGAGTACATGCCGGCGTTGGCGTCCAGCACCTGCCAGTCGTGGGGCGCGTGCAGCAGGGGGATCATCGGTACCCGCACCGCCGCGGTGGCGGGCGCCACGGTGGCCTCCCCCGGCTCGCGGAAGTAGTCGACCAGGAACGCCTCCGGCGAGTCGCCGCTGCTGATGTTGGCCATTACGTCGGCGCCGGCCAGCTTGCGCCAGCCGAGCCGGTGGTAGATCCTGCGCACCGCCGGCACCGAGGTGCCGAGGAACAGCGCCTCGCCCGCGGCGGCGCGAAACTCCTCCACCGCCCGCCCGCACAGCCGGGTGGCGATGCCGCCGCCGCGCAACTCGGGCCGCGTTGCCACCTCGCCGAACCCGCCCAGCCGCGGCATCCGCTTCGACACGGTGAGTGCACACGTGCCTGCCAGTGCTCGGGCCTGCCGCTCCAGGTAGACGGTCAGACGGTTGTGATCCGTCTCGCTGCCCAGGTAGGCTTCGGGCGGAACATCGGGCGGATGTTCGTCGGAATACTCGAATATGCCATCCCAAAACACCCGCAACTCACCGGCCAGTGCCGCGCCAATGGGCGCTTCCACTCTCATGCGAGCCGGCCAACTGTCCATCCAGGCAAGTACCCTCGGATTGGGGGAATCGAGCATCATTTCCGACACCACATTCGTATCGAGTACCACCATCGCCGGCGCCGCCTCAGTCGAAACGGGGCGGCTCGCGCATCGGCTCGCGGTCCGGTACCTGCAACTCAACCCCACCGAACGGCTTGAACAGTTCGTGGATGGCCGTGCCCAAGCCCGTTGCGGGCGCGGCCGCGGGTTCGACGGCCGCGCGCAGAATCAACCGCGCTTCCTCTTCCATGGAACGGCCGTTGTGCGCCGCCCGTACCCGCAACCGGGTCTTCACCTTGTCGTCGAGATTGCGAATCGTGATGCTCGCCATGATCATGCCCCCGTCGGTACAATGCACCGTAAATGGATGCTTGCAATGCAATCAAGCGCGACCCGGCATAGACGCGGAAGGGGAAGGCGATGCTGACCACCATCATCGGGCGGGGTCACTCCGGTACGCGGGCGATTTCGCACACGCTTTCCGCCAGCGGCGTGTGGATGGGCGCGCCGCTGAACAAGTCGGGAGACCTGCTGCCGCCGCAGGCGATGTACGAGGCGTCCCGCCTCATCGCCCGGCACGTCCGCTGGCCGGGCGGGCTGGAGTGGGACTTCAGCCGGCTCCACAAGATGTCCATTCCGCCCGAGTTCGAGTCGCTGATCCGGTCGTACCTGCAGAGCGTGATTTCCAGCCCGAAGGAACACAGCGGATGGAAGATCCCGGAGACCACCCTGACCTACCCCTGGATCGTGCGAATGTTCCCGGACGTGAGGTACATCTTCTGGATCCGCAACCCGCGCGACTGCGTCATCGGCAGGCACATCACGGACAACCTCACCGACTGGGGCGTCGGCTGTCCGCCTACCGGCGACACCCGCCTGCGCCGCGCCATGTCGTGGAAGTACCAGTACGACCTGGTCAACGCCACCCCGAGGCCCCGGCACTGGATCGAGGTGCGGTTCGAGGACTTCGTCCAACGCCAGGACGAGACGCTCGCCCGCCTGGAGTCCTACCTCGGCGTCAAGCTGGCCCGGATTCCGGTAAGGCGCGAGGCGGTGGGCCGCTGGAAGAACGACCCCGGCCCCAACTACTTCGACTTCTTCGCTCCCGCCATGGAGCGGTACGGCTACGAAATCCCCGCGCGTGCCGTCTGAGGGTCGGTAAGGGTTGATTTGTTACGGCGGCACTACCCCGCGACGCGATCGACGCTATAATCGGTAGGAGAAATGAACAAAGAAGCTTTCCCCCGGGTTACTCTCGATCCCGATGTCATGGGCGGAAGAGCCTGCATCCGGGGACTCCGGGTGACCGTTGCAACCGTCGTGGGGCTCTTGGCTGCCGGCAGGTCGGTAAACGAGATCCTGGCCGCCTACCCTTATCTGGAGCGGGAAGACATCGACCAGTGCCTGGCGTACGCCGCGTGGCGGCTGGAGGAACGAGAGGTGACGCTGGCCGTCTGATCGGGCGAGGATCCTGATCGACATGAACCTGTCGCCGAACTGGGTACGATTCCTGGAGACGCATGGACGGACAGCCCAGCACTGGTCCACGGTCGGAGATCCAGGGGCCAGCGACCGCACCATCATGGACTGGGCTGCCGACAACGACCACGTAGTGCTCACCCACGACCTGGACTTTGGAGCGCTCTTGGCCCTGACTCGCGCCGCCGGGCCAAGTGTTGTCCTGGTCAGGGACAGAGACATACTGCCGGAGACCATCGGTGCGTGCGTCGCCACCGCTCTTGCACAGCATCGCGATGACTTGGCAAGAGGGGCCATCGTCGTTGTCGATGGAAGCAGCAGTAGGATAAGGATACTCCCGCTCTGAGCGCCGGTTCGCCATGCATCTGGCCACGGCGCTCCCACCACATCCCAGTTCAGCCGGAAAGCGTGCCTGCGCATGCGTAGATCACCCTCTGGCGAGTGCGGGTTCGGGCTGCAGGGCGGCGGCCAGCTCGGCGATGGCGGGGGCCATCTCGTCGGGGCGGTTCCAGCCGTAGCACAGGCGCATCCGGTCGCGGCCGGAGACGCCGTCCGCGGCGGTGTGGGTGCCCGGAGCGAATCGCACGCCGCGGGCGGCGGCACGCTCGGCGGCGGCCACGGTGTCGGAGCCGTCGAGCATCTGCACGAACAGGAACAGTCCGCCGAGGGGGCGGGTCCAGCGGGCGCGGTCGCCCAGGTGCGCCGCCAGTGCCGCAAGCAGCGCGTCGCGCTTGGCCTGAAGACGGTTGCGCGCGAGTTCGATGTGCGCGTCCAGGCCGGTCTGTGCGAAGCGGTGCACGGCCATCGCAGTGAACTGGCTCACGCCGCCGGTGCCCTTGATGGCGCAGATCCGATCCAGGAGGGCCGGCGCGGCGGTGACGTAGCCGAGTCGCATGCCGGGAGCGATGTTCTTCGAGAACGAGGCGACGTAGATGGTGCGCCCGCTGTCGTCGAGCGAGCGGATGGCGGGCGGCAGGTCGGGGTGGTCGAAGTTCAGGTCGACGTAGCAGTCGTCCTCCCACACCGGCACGCCGTAGCGCGCGGTGATCTCGGTGACCTCGGCGCGGCGCGCCCGCGACTCGACGAAGCCGAGCGGGTTCTGGAACGTCGGTATGGTGTATACCGCCTTGGGCCGCCTGCCCTCGTCGATCGCAGTCTGGATCTGGTATTCCAGCGAATCGGGCAGCATGCCGTCCGTGTCGCACTCCACGGCGCGGACGTCGACCTCGAAGCGGCGCAGGAATCCCAGCGTGCCGGCGTAGGTGAACTCCTCGGCCAGCACCACGTCGCCGGGATCGACCAGCGCCTGGGCGACCAGGAAGTTGGGCTCGTTCGATCCGGAGCCGAGCAGGATGTCGTCGGCATCCACCGCGAAGCCGCGGGTGGCGGCCAACCGCGCCGCCAGCCACTCGCGCAGCGGCGGATAGCCGAGCGGGTGCGGATAATGAGCCAAAGTGCGTCCCGCCCGTTGCAACTCTTCCGCCAGGCATTCGACAAGTTGTTCCAGCGGCAACGAATCGGGATCGGGATACGCCACCCCGAAGTCGTAGCGCGCCGCCGGATGGGCGGAGCGGGATACCGGCCCCGCCGGCGGCACGTGGCGTGCCATCAGATCCTCGTCGAAACCAGACCAACCACCGTTCATCCGCGCCACCTCCGAAGGGATGATACCCGAGAGCGACCCACTGCCGCGACCGTCCGCCAGCCGCCCGCGACGGGACCGGGGAGCCGGCTCGAACGCGTGGCACAGGGTGGCTGCGATCAAGAGCCGTTGCAAGCTCGCCCTTGATTCGATGTCATAATGAAACTATTCTGCATTCACGATGCCAAGTATCACCGTACGCGGACTGGACGAACACGTGCTGGAGCGGATTCGGGCGTTGGCAGAGGTCGAGCGACGGAGCCTGAACAGCGAGTTGCTGGTCCTCATCGACCGTGCGCTGGAACGGGAACTTCATTTCGCCGGCCATCGTAGCGCGCCGGTGCCGAAGGAGACCCAGCTCCGGATGTGGCGGCACATGTCCGGCTGGTGGGAGGACGAACGCTCGACGGACGAGATCATCGCGGATATCCATGCCGCTCGCACGCCGGGGCGCGAGGTCGAGCTGTGATCGTCCTGGATACCGATACCTGCGTGGAACTGCTGCGCGGCAACCGGCGGGTCATCGAACGGCGTGCCCTCAGCGACGACTCCGTGGGCGTGTCGTTCACGTCGGCCGCCGAGTTATACTACGGAGCGGAGCGTTCCGCGAAACCGGCTCAGAACCGGCATGCGGTCGACGCGTTGCTGCTCTCGGTGCTCGTGGTCGAGTCGGACAATGCAATCGCGCAGCAATTCGGTCAACTCAAGGCTGTATTGCGGCGTGATTCGTTGCCGTTGCCCGACGCTGATCTGTTCATTGCCGCAACCACCCTCGTTCACGGCACGCTGCTGGTAACCGGGAACGCGCGTCACTTCGAACGGATCGATGGGTTGCGGATCGAGAGTTGGACCTAGGAGGCTGTCGGACTCCGACAGGCTCCTAGGCAGGCCGGTTGGGCGGGAAGCGTCGCCGCAGGCGGCGATTTCGGGGCGATAGCAGGCCGTGCGGCCGATAGCGCTCGAGGCGGCGCTGCGGCATAGCGGAGGTTGAACCGATGGCAACGGCACTGAGGCTCGGCGTGATTGGCTACGGACGCCGCATCCACGGTCTGGTCGGGGGTGCGTTTCGCGAGGTGGAGCCGGATCTGAGCCTGGTGGGCGTGGTGGATCCCGACATGCAGGGTTCGCGCGCCCGCATCCACGAACTCGGGCCGCGGACCGCGGGGGAAGTGGGCTTCTACGAAGACGTTTCGGCGCTGCTGCGCGAGGCGCGGCCGGACGCGGTGGCCATCGGCACGCGCTGCAATCTGCATACCCCGTACGCCGTGGAGCTGGCCCGGGCCGGCCTGCCGCTGTTTCTGGAGAAGCCGGTGGCGATCTCCATGGAGCAGGCGATCGCCCTGGAGCGTGCCTACGAGAACGGCGCCGCGCCGGTCGTGGTGAGCTTCCCGCTGCGCGTGTCGCCCCTGTGCGAGCTGGCGCGCGGCTACCTCGCGGACGGCGCGGTGGGCGAGCCGGTGCACGTGAGTGCCGTCAACTACGTGCCGTACGGTACCGTGTACTGGGAGCAGCCCTACCGCGACTACGACATCACCGGCGGCCTGTTCCTGCAGAAGGCCACCCACGACTTCGACTACCTGATGTACCTGCTCGGCCAGCCGATCACGCGCGTCGCCGCGACGGCAACCCGAGGCCGCGTGTTCGGCGGCGACAAGGCGGCCGGGCTGTGGTGTTCGCGCTGCGACGAGACCGCAACCTGCCCGGAGAGCCCCGAGAACCGGCGCCGCAACGGCAGCGGCGGCGACCCGGGAGACCACGCCTGCGTGTTCAGCGTCGACTCCGGGAGCGGGCCGCGCAGCAACGAGGACTGCTCGAGCGCCCTGCTGGAATTCGGCGACGGCAGCCACGGCGTGTACACCCAGGTGTTCTTCGCCCGCCGCGACGCCGCCCGCCGCGGCGCCACCGTCAGCGGCTACCTCGGCACGGTGGACTTCGACTGGTATGCCGGCGAGCTGCACCGGGTGCGGCACCACGCGCCGTTCAGCGCCACTGAGCGCGCCGCCGGCGGCGCCGCCCACTTCGGCGGCGACCTGGAGCTGGCACGCAACTTCTTCGCCGTCGTGCGCGAAGGCGCGGCGTCGCGTGCGCCCATCGAAACCGGTATCCAGTCCGCCTACGCCTGCCTGGCCGCGCGCGAGTCGGCCGTCTCCGGCGCCTTCGTCGCCGTTCGCCAGGTAGGCCAGACAGCGCGGGCCAGCGCGGCCGTCGATGGCTGAACCAGGCGCATCCGGCCGCCCGTGGGCCGCTCGGCGCGAGACGCATGGCGCGAACTCGCACTGCGCCAAGCCGCGAGCGAGCCGCCGGCCATGACGTCCCCCCAGGCAGGCGCCGGCGCCACGCCGCCGCATCCGGCGAGC
>JAPPGB010000016.1 GCA_028821475.1 Spirochaetaceae bacterium | reverse complement strand
CCCGCCGGCGCAGGCCGGCCGCGCAGCGTTCGACCTGCAGCACCCGGCGCAGGTCGGTGCGGCAGCGGTGGCATTCCGGGCCGCCGCGGTGGCGGGCGCCGCAGGTGGGGCATCGCTGCACGGCGGCTACTCCAGGTAGAACAGGATCTCGTCCAGCTCTCGCATCGCCCCGGCGGCCTGCTCGGTGTCGCCCGACTGCGCGGCATCGCGCAGATCCTCCATCAGGTCGACGATCTCCTCCTTGTCCTCGTCGGGGGCCGCCGCCAGGGCCGCCTCCGCCCGGCTGAGCGTGTCGCGAACCTCGGGCGGCAGCTCGGGGGCGTCCGCCGGTCCCGCACCACCGGTACCTTCGGCATCGTGCGGCTCCGCACTCGGGCCCCAGCGGGCGGCGACCCGCTCCCTGGAGGCGTTGACCGCCTCCTCGGTAGAGCCGTCCAGCGCACCTTCGATCACACCGCGGATCTCGCGCCCGGTTGCCCGCTCCACGGCGTGCACGTTCAGAATGCCGTCCAGGTCCAGGTGGTAGGTGAACAGCAGGCCACGGTCGTAAGCGCCGCGCTCCCGGTTCAATCCCTCGAACAGGAAGGTGCCGATCTCGACGTTCTGCAGGGCGTCGCGGCTCTCGCCCTGGTACACCTTGATCTTGACCGACCGCTGATCCTCGTACACCGTGTAGAATGCCCCGGTGTGCGTGGCCGGCAGCTTCGCGTTGCGCCGGATCAGCGGCACGAACTGGTGCGCGTAGGAACGGCCGTCGAGTTCGCCCAGGACGCTGGTGCCGAACGTGTAGGGCGTGATGTCGACCAGCACGGCGGGCATGTCGAGTCCCATTTCGATGCCCGCCTGCACGCCGGCGCCCAGTGCGACGCACAGTTCCGGGTTCACTTCGCCGTGCGGCTCGTGTCCGAGGCGCTCGGCCAGCAGTTGGGAGACGCGCGGAATGCGGGTCGATCCGCCGACCAGCAGAATGCGATCCAGCTCGCTCGGGCGCACCTCCGCGTCACCGAGCGCGGTGGTGACGGCGCGCATGGTACCGGTCAGCAGCTCCTCGATGGCGCCCTCGAAGTCGGTCCGGCTCCACTCCCACGACAGGTGCTTCACCGCGCCGTCCACCGTGGCGACGTGGTCCTCTTCGACCAGCGCGTACGGCCTGCGGGAGAGTTCGATCTTGGCCTGTTCCGCCGCCCTGCGCAGCCGCGCCTGCAACAGGCGATCATCCCGCGCGCCGGCAACGCCCGTCTCCGTTTCCAGGTGGGAATTGATGCGATCCAGGATAATGGCGTCGAAATCGTCGCCGCCGAGGTGGTTGTCGCCGCTGGTGGCCAGCACTTCGACCACTCCGCTCTCGATCCTCACCACCGAAACGTCGAACGTGCCGCCACCGAGGTCGTACACCATAATCGTGCGCGCGCCGGCGTCCGCGGCGTGGTAGGCGAGGGCCGCGGCCGTGGGTTCATTGATGATCCGCACCACCTCCAGACCCGCGATCCGGCCCGCCTCCCGGGTCGCCTGCCGCTGCGCGTCGGTGAAATAAGCCGGCACGGTGATCACCGCGTTGTGGACCGGGCGCCCGAGCGCCGCGGCCGCCCGCTCCGCGAGCGCTTTCAGGATGAACGCCGATATCTCCGGCGGACTGTACGCCTCAGATCCCATCCGTACGCGCGTATCGGAGCCCATCAGCCGCTTGATCGACCGTACCGTCCGTTCCGGGGCGACCGCATACTGGTTGCGCGCCTGGTGCCCGACCACGACCGCGCCGGAATCGTCCAACCCCACGCACGAAGGCATGATGGCGTCGTCATCGGTGCCGACGATCCGGGGCGCGCCCCCGGCGATGATCGCCACCTCCGAGTTGGTGGTGCCCAGGTCGATGCCGATGATCGGCTCGCGATCCGGCGCCATCAATCCGCTCCTCCCGCCCGCCGCAGGCGGTTGACCGCCACCTCCGCCAGGCGCAGTACCGCGCCGTCGCGCACGAAGCCGCCGACATACTCCTCCACCACGACCCCCTCCGCCTGCTGCTTGACCCGGCGGATGTCCACCGCGTGCATGGTGCGGGCGTCGAATCGGACCCCCACCGCCGGCACGCCGCGCACGCCGAACCGCGCCAGCATGCGGTCGCAGCGCCTGACCGCCAACTCGTAGCCTTCGATCACCCCGGCAATGCCGCGCTGCATGCGGCGTAGCCGCCGGCGCACTCCCTTGCGCCTGCTGTTGTCGCCTTTGCCACCCTTGCCGCTCTTGGCGTCCGCCTTCCGCAGCCGCACCGCGGCGTCGTGGCCGCGCACGAGGGCATCGCGCACCTCGAGCACCGGCAGCAGGCAACGATTCTCGGCTGCCCGCCCGACCCGACTCTCGAAGGCGGCAAGCTCCTGGTCGCGAGCTTCCAGCACGCGCTCCGCCTCGCCGTAGCGGGTGGCCGTGGCGGCCAGCTCTCGTCTCGCCCGCGACTGCTCGCGGTTCTGCAGGTGCACCTCCTGCCGGAGTGCGGCAAGCTCCGCGAACAGGTCACGCAGGTCGCAGGGTGCGGCTTCCGGATCCGCCTCCGCCGCGTGCGGGGGCTCGTCAAGGTCCTCCAGCCACAGCCTGAAGTCCGCCAGCGCCTGCCGCTTCCACTGATCCGCGCCGCTGCCCACCTCCGGCGAAGCGCCTGCCGCACCGGGTTGCGTCTCCGCGGCGTCGATGCGGTCCGGGTCGATCCCGATCGCGCCGGTCCCGGCGGGTTCGCGCTCGGAGGGGTTCACCGCTGCAGCCCTTCGGCCGCCAGCAGCGCCTGCAGGCCGGGCGCCTTGCGCGCCGCGACACGCGCCTCCACCAGGACGTCCAGCGCCAGCTCCCATTCATTGTACTCGGCGACCCCGAATATGGCGGTCCGCACCCGTGAGCGGTCATCCTGCAGCGCTTCGTAGGCGGCGGCGATGCGCCCGAACCGATCCGGGTTGCGGCTCGGGGGATGGCTGCGAGTCAGTTCCAGGTAGCGCCGTCGTATCTCCGCCTGGCTGGCGCTCGGGGCAAGACCCAGGGTCAGGTAGTGGGCCAACATCAACATCCCTCCTTGCCGGCGGGGCCGGCGTCCTCACTGGTATACAGCAAGGCGGCCAATTCCTGCGACAGCCCGGCGCGCCGCGCATTGGCCGTACACCAGGCTGCCAGCTCGTCGAGAAACCGCCCGACCTCGCCGTCGGCACGCACGATGCGTGCGGTCTCGGACACGATCTCCGCCGCTGCGTCGCGCAGCCCGGCGTCATCGATCATCACTTGCAGGCGATCCAGGGTGATCAGGATCGCCTCCTCCTCGAACAGCAGCCCCGCCTTGGGCCGATCCAGGCGTCCATTGCGCACCGCCCTGCCGAGCGCCGCCTCGAACTCGCGAACCGACGGCTCAGGTTCGGCCTCCTCCGCTCCCTCGATCTCCTCCGCGGGCTCGGTCGGACCGGCATCTGCCACGACCTCCGGATCTGCCGGCTCGCCGAGGATTCGATCGAGGGCCCCCGGTGTCCCCAGATCCTCGATCATCTCGCGCAGGTCGTCGAACGCAGGAATCAGCCGTTCCAGCAACCCGAAGTCGAACTGCTGCAGCGCCTGCCGCAGCGGCTGGCCTACCACCGGAGCGAGGCGCTTCGCCGCCGCGCGCAATCGGCGCTCCCCGGCGGCGCCGGCGCGTTCGACGATGTCGAGAAAACGCGCCGCGCCGTAGTCCTCACGTTCCTCGTAGCGTATTACCGCCAGATAGAACGCCAGCAGCGTGTCATGATCGGTCACGCCCGCGCCGCGCAGGCGGCGGTCCAGCTCATTGCGGACCGCCTTGCGCCCGCCGCAGGCAAGCAGCGTGTCGAAGCAGGCGGTCAGGCGGTCGCCGTCGAGGCGCACCAGCAGCGCCGGCCACCACTCGGTCAAGACCGAGGCGACGCGCAGACTCCGGTACAGGATGCGGCAGTCGGCCGGCAGGTCGGCTACCAGGTCGAGCGTTTCATCGGGGGCGAGCCGCGCGATGGCACCGGCCGCACCGGCCAGAACCTGCCGCAACGCGGACGCGATCTGCGCATCGACGTTCCTGCCGTGGCGATTCTCCTCCAGGTCATGGACCGCCACCGCCAGCGTCCTGAGCCGCGCCGCCGGGGTCAGCGCATCGAGGTGCGCAGCGGCGGCGGCCTCGACATCGGCGCCGGCCTCGACCAGGTCCAGCAGCAGGCGCTTCACCAGCAGGATCGGCTCCAGGCGCGCGCGCCGCTGTTCGGCGGCGCGCGCCAGATCCTGCGCCGCGAGCGCGAGTCGGCCGCGTTTGCGGCTCTGGTCGGCTGACTTGAGAAACCCGATCGCCTGCAGGTCGAGGATGCGTTCGTCGTACGGGGCGCGCCGGAGTGCCTCGCCGAGCGCCTCCTCGGCACGCCGATAGGCGTTGCGCGCGTAGTCTCGGCTCGCCAGTTCCAGCCACGGCTCGGGCGCGTCGGGGTAGCGCAACGCCAGCTCGTGCAGGATGCCGCGCAGCCGGGCTTCGTCGGCATCCGGGTGGCGGCGCAGCAGGTCGAGCAGAAATTGAAAGCCGCTGGTGGCTTGCGGGTCGGCGGACAGGCTGGCCATCATCAGGTCGACCAGCGCCAGGTCGGGGTGCTGCGGAGCGCTGCCGAGCAGGGCGGTGACGTCTCTCGCCTCGTCGGCGTCGAGGCCGTACCGGTGGATCTCCGCCACGACTCCGCCCCGCGCCAGCGACTCCAGCACGCAGCCGCGCGCCAGTGCCTGATCAGCCGGCCGCGGGAACCGCACGGGCAGGTTGTCGAGGTAGTCCACCGCGGCGCCGGCATTCCACATCTCGTCCGGGTCGATGCGCTGGAGCAACAGCCTGGCCTGCGCTATGACGCTCTCGAAGTACTCTTCCGGCACCGTGCGCTGCACGAGGCCGACGAATGCCGATACCGCCAAGGAGTCATCGAGTGTTGTCCGCGCCGCGATCATCAGCAGGTCGATCCGCGCCGCGAGAGGATCTTCCGGGCAGACGGCGTCCGCGAGGCTCACCAGGTGGGCTTCAATCTGGTGCTCTGCTCCGCGGCGCAGCGCCTGGCCCAGCTTGCCGGCCGTCGCCGCAACCAGCGCCCCATCGGTCCCGAGCGCCTGCTGGACCGCGACCGAACCCGCCCGCTCGCCGCCGCCGGCGCAGCGCTTGAGCTCGGCAACCGTGCCGGCCAGCGCGAAGTCCTCCGGCAGCAGGGCGGCGGCGCGCTCCAGGCCGCGGTCATCGCCGGCGGCGAAGCTCGCCATTGCCTTGCAGAACGTCCGCCAGGGCGCGAACGGCGACCGCCGCGGCACCCCTTCCAGGAGGCCCGCCGCGCGCTGCCAGCACCCGCGGTCCATGGCTTCGAGGCTGCGCCGCACCGGCTCCGCGTCGCGCCGTAGCGGGTGGTCGGCCGCGAGGCACTCCAGCGGCTGCCAGCAACGGTCGATCACCAGCCGGTCCGCCACTACCCGCTCGGCGGCGGCCAGCGGAGGCCGGTCGGCGAGACACTCGGCATAGGCCGACACCGCTTCGCCGCCGTCCAAACAGCGCAGGTAGCGGAGCAGGTCAGGCTCCGGCAGGTTCTCAACCGCAATCGCCGCACGGTGCTGCCCGGCGCGGGCGCGCATCACGGCCGCTTCCTTGGTCAAGCCCTTGTCGGCCAACTGGTGCGCGCGTTCGATGCCGGCGCAAAACTGCCAGAGCGCCACCTCCGCCGAATCACCACCCCCGCGCGGTACGCGCCGCAGCAGTTCGAGCGCCTTGCGCGCGTTGCCCGCCGCCAGACTGTGCCGGGCCTGCGCCAGCAGGCGCTCGGGCGGCAGGCGCCGTTGCGGGGCGCGCTTCTTCCCGCGATGCTTCGCGCGCCGCTTATCGCGCATCGCCGCATCTCCCACCGGCAGCCGGTGTACCGGCGCGTACGCACGAGGTCGTCGCGCAATGCGCGGCGTGGATCAACCGTACTGCGAGATGGCGACGGAAGCGCACCCCGGCAGTTTCTCACGGTTGCGCTGCCTTGTCTGCCGGCGAGATACTCAGCATGCGCCGATACGGCTTCGCGCCGGCCGCCGCCTTGTGACGGTTTGCAGCGGGGTCAGTACCTGCCGATAGCGGAGAGGTCGAGTTCGATGATCGGATGAACGGCCCCTCCCGGCACGGTGAACAGGATGAACCCCAGGTCGGCGAGGCGGACCAACTCGCGACGGAAGGTGCGCGGCGTGACCGAACGGTACGCGGACCGAACATAGGGCGACGCCAGCAAGTCGGCAAACGAGACCTGCTTCGACGGTTTCTCGGCGAACGGATCTTCCGGTTCGGTTTCGTCGAGCAGAAAGGTCAGCAGCCGGTACTCCCGGTCGTATTTGGAAAACGAAACTTCAATAACTTGACCGCTTGCTTGGCAGGCTCTTTGACGCTCGTCCGGCTAACCCGCGCGGGCGGCCGCGCGGGTGAAGCGGGGGACTACCTCCAGCACGCGGGCCACGGCGCGCTCCCAGAAGGCGGCGCCGGTCAGGTCCTCGCCCAGGTGGCGCTGCGCCAGCTCCTCGCAGGTCATGGAGCCGGTGTCTTGCAGCAGCCGCGCGTAGGCCTCGGCGAAGGCCGGTCCCTCGCGGCGGGCGAGCGCGGACAGGCCGTTGCTGAACAGGTACCCGAACACGTAGGGGAAGTTGTAGAACGGCATGGACGTGAGGTAGAAGTGCAGCTTCGAGGCCCAGAACAGCGGGTGGTAGCCGTCCTCGGCGAGCCCGCCGCAGTACGCCTCGCGCTGCGCCTCCACCATCAGCGCGCTCAGCTCGTCCGCGGTCAGCGGGCCGCCGGCGCGGCGCTCGAAGAAGGCGGTTTCGAACAGGAAGCGGCTGCGCAGGTTCATCAGCATCATCACCGCCTCGTCGCCGATGTTGCCGAGCAGCGCCAGTTCCTGCTCGCCGTCGGCGGCGTCGAGCGCCGCGTCCATGATCAGCGTCTCGCAGAACGTGCTCGCCGTCTCGGCCAGCGCCATCGGGTAGTGGGTGGCGAAGTAGGGCCGCTCGCGCAGCAGCCAGGCGTGGTAGGCGTGGCCGAGCTCGTGGGCCAGCGTGCTCGCCCCGCCGAACGTGCCGCCGTAGGTCATGAAGATGCGCGTCTGTCTGCTCAGCGGCAGGTCGGTGCAGAAGCCGCCGGCCGCCTTGCCGGGCCGGTCCTCCACCTCGATCCAGCGCCGCGTGAAGGCATGCCGGGCGAAGTCTCCCAACGCGCCGCCGAACGCGGCGAACCGCTCCACGATGTAGTCGGCGGCATCACCGTAAGCGAGGCGGCGCTCGCTCTTCGTCACCGGGGCGACCAGGTCCGCCCAGCGCATGCGGTCGATCTTCAGCAACCGCGCCTTGGCCTCCAGGTAAGGCAGCAGCGCAGCGCTCTTCGCGGCGATGGCGCTCCACATCGCCTGCAGGGTCTCCGGCTGCAGGCGGTTCAGGTGCAGCGGCTCCCACAGGATCGACTGCCAGCCGCGCCCCGCGTACAGGCTTTGCCGGAACCCCGCCTGGCTGTTCAGGGCCATGGCGGCGAGATCCTGCACGCCGCGCCACGCCTCCTCCAGGTGGCGCAGCGCTTCGGCGCGCACCGCGCCGTCGGCATCCTCAAGGCGGTGCACGAGCTGCCCCATCGACAACTCCACCTGACCACCGTCCTCGCTCACCGAGGCGCGCAGCGAGCCCGCCAGCTTGTCGTACATCCGCCCCCAGGCGTGGTAGCCGTCGACCGCCAGCGTCTCGGCCAGCGTCTCGCGCCGCGGGTCCATCTTGTGGCGTGCCATGGTGCGTTGCCGGTTCAGAAAGAACGCCACCGGTGCCAGCTCCTCCTGCTCCAGCAGGCGCCGCCAGGCCTCGTCGGACAGCGCCAGCATGCGCCGGTCGATTTCCACCTCGATCGCCTTCAGCCGCGCTTCGACCGCGTCCAGCCGGCCGCCGAGCGCGGTGGCCACCGCGTCGCCGGTGTCCGCCGCCGCCAGGCACTCCACGAAGCTGTATGCCTCGCCCAGTTCCGCCGCGCGCTGCTGCCAGCCGATCACTGCCGCGGTCCACGCCTCCGTCTCGCCGCCGAGCGCGTCCACCTGCTCCGCCAGTGCCTCGATGTCCTCGTCCAGGCGGGCCAGAAAGGCGGCGAACTCCGGCGACGCCGAGCCGCCGGCGAAGATCCCCTCCAGATCCCAGGTTTCCCGCAGTTTCATCTACTTGTTGCTCCTTTTGTTCGCACGGCGCTCGGCGGATTGAGCGTCGCTCGCCTCGTAGTGTACCGTATGGCGCAACCTGCCGATTCAAAGATCAAATGGACTGGAAAAGCTATCTCCGCGAGCAGCAGCAACGCGTAGTGGACGAGTTGCTCGCCTTCATTCGCATTCCGAGCGTCAGCGCCCTGCCGGCGCATGCCCACGACGTGGCCGCCGCCGGCGCCTGGGTGCATGCGCGCCTGGAGGCGGCCGGCGTGGAGCACGTGCAGACGCTGCCCACCGGCGGCCACCCGGTGGTGTACGGCGACTGGCTGCACGCCCCCGGCGCCCCCACCGTGCTCATCTACGGCCACTTCGACGTGCAGCCGGCGATGTTCGAAGACGGCTGGAGCCACCCGCCGTTCGAGCCGCGCCTGGCGGACGACCGCATCTACGCGCGCGGCGCCTCCGACGACAAGGGCAACATGTTCGCGCCGGTCATCGCCGTGGAGGCGCTGCTGCGCACCGGCGGCGCACTGCCGGTCAACGTCAAGTTCCTGCTCGAGGGGCAGGAGGAGATCGGCAGCCCGCAACTGGCCGGCTTCGTGCGTTCCCAACGCGAGCTGCTGGCGTGCGACTTTGCGCTGTCCGCGGACGGCAGCCAGTGGAGCGAGACCGTACCCACGCTGCTGTTGTCGCTGCGCGGGATTTGCGCCCTGCAGGTGGACGTCACCGGCCCGGCGGCCGACATGCACTCCGGCATCTACGGCGGCACCATTCACAACCCGCTGCATGCACTGGCCGAGCTGATCGCCGGCCTGCACGATGCCGACGGGCGCGTCGCCGTGGACGGGTTCTACGACGACGTGGTGGAGCCGACCCCCGAGCAGCGACGCCAGTACGCCCGCGTGCCGTTCGACGAGCCCGCCTACCTGGCCAGCACCGGCGTGCCCGCCCTGTACGGCGAGGCGGGCTGGAGCACCTACGAGCGCGAGTGGGTTCGGCCGACGCTGGAGGTGAACGGCCTCTGGGGCGGCTTTCAGGGCGCCGGCACCAAGACCGTGCTGCCGGCCTCCGCGCACGCCAAGATCACCTGCCGGCTGGTCGCCGGCCAGCAGCCGGCGCGCATCCTGGACCTGGTCGCCGGCCACCTGGCGCGCCACGCCCCCGTCGGCGCGCGCGTGAGCTGCACGGCCAGCGAAGTGCACGGCGCGCCGTACTCGGTACCGGCCGACCATCCCGGCAACCGGGCCGCCGCCCGGGTGCTGGAGCGGCTGTACGGAGTGCCGCCCCTGCACACCGGCTCCGGCGGCAGCATTCCGGTGTGCGGCTTGCTGCACGCGGAACTGGGCATCCACACCATCGGCTTTTCCTTCGCACTCGACGACGAGGGCGCACACGGCCCGGACGAGTTCTTCCGCCTGGCCAGCTTCCGGCGCGCACAGGAGGCGTATTGTCTTATCCTGCAAGAGTTGTCCGCCGTATGAGCGGGTTCCGCATCGATCCGGCGGCGACGCCGGTTGGCCGGCGCGGGCGGATCGCCCGCCCAACCGCTGCCGCGGCCGCGCTGCTGGCGCTGCTGCTGGCGTCGGCCGGCTGCACCGTGAATCAGCAGCTCACGCTGCGCGTCGACCGCTCCGGCGACGCGCAGATCCACGTCAAGCTGGAAGCGGTGTTCGTCGACTACCTCGATACCCTGTCGGAGGCGGCCGGCGACTCCGAGATGGTGCCGGAATCGGTGTTCGACACCGAGGAAGTGGAGCGCTCCGTCGGCGAACGGCGCGGAGTCACCGTAACCCGCATCGCCACCCCCGCTCCGGAGGAGTTGGAGCTGAGCCTCTCGTTCGAGGACCTGAAGGCGATGCTGGCCTACAACGCGCCGCTGCCGGGACCCGCGAGCCGCCCGCTCATTGCCTTTTCCGGCGGCGACCCGAACACACTGCGGGTGCATCTCGCGCGCGACAACTACCGCGCACTCACCGCCCTGTTTCCGATCCTCGATCACCCGCTGCTGGTCAGCCTCGGCCCGCAGCAGGACCTGGAGGTGACCGACGCCGAATACCTGGAAATGATGGGGTTCGTGCTCGGCGACGACGGCCCCCCGGCCATCGAGGACTCGACGGTGACCGTGCGCGTGGAAGTCGACGGCCGCATCATCGAGCACGACGGCGGTGAACTGCAGGAGGACGGCAGCCTGCTCATCACCATTCCCCTGATCCGGGTACTGGTGCTCGACGAGCCGCTCGACTTCACCATCGTCTACGAGTAGGCGGCGGGCACCCCAAAGGAGCGCAAAGATGGAAGTCAGCCCAAAGAGAGAAGTCAGGCAGAGTCCCGGCGACACCGGCTGGTTCGTACACGACCGCTTCGGCCTGTTCATTCACTGGGGATTGTATGCCCTGCCGGCCCGCCACGAGTGGGTGATGCAGAAGGAGGAGATCCCGGTCCGCGACTACGAACGCTACATGGATTACTTCGATCCCGACCTGTACGACCCGGATCGCTGGGCCGAGGCCGCCGCCGGCGCCGGCATGAGGTACTTCGTGGCCACCACCAAGCATCACGAAGGCTTCTGCCTGTGGGACAGCGCGCTGACCGACTACAAGGCCACCAACGCGCCCGCCGGGCGCGACCTGATCCGGCCGATGGTGGATGCGTTCCGCGCCCACGGCCTGCGCGTCGGCTTCTACCACTCGATCATCGACTGGCACCATCCCGCGTTCGTGATCGACGACGTGCACGCCCTGCGCAACCATCCGCGGCGGGCAGAACTCAACGAGCAGCGCGACCAGGCCAAGTACATCGAGTACCTGCACGGCCAGGTACGGGAGCTGCTGACCGGTTTCGGCCGCATCGATGTCCTGTGGTGCGACTTCAGCTACCCGGACCGCGGCAAGGGCCGCGACGACTGGGACAGCCCGCGCCTGTACCGGATGATCCGGGAGCTGCAGCCGCACGTGGTGCTCAACGACCGCCTCGACCTGGACGACGGCTGGGACATCCGCACCCCGGAGCAGTGGCAGCCGCAGGGCTGGATCACCGTCGACGGCCAGCCGGTGGTGTGGGAGGCGTGTCAGACCTTCTCCGGCTCCTGGGGATATCACCGCGACGAAGCATCCTGGAAGAGCGTCGGCCAGTTGGTGCGCATGCTCGCGGACACCGTCAGCAAAGGCGGCAACCTGTTGCTCAACGTCGGCCCGACCGGGCGCGGCGAGTTCGACCGCCGCGCGCTCGAGCGCCTGCAGGGGATCGGCGAGTGGATGCGCCTGCACGGCCGATCGATATACGGCTGCACCGCGGCGCCGGCCGAGTTCGCCCAGCCGGCCGACTGCCGGCTCACCTTCCATCCGGACCGGAAACGGTTGTACGTCCACCTGTTCGCGTGGCCGTTCCGCCACCTGCACCTGCCCGGCTACGCCGGCAAGGTGGCATACGCGCAGTTGCTGAACGACGCCTCGGAGGTGCGCATGCAGGCGATCGGCGAGCACCAGCAGCGCGTGGAGGGCATCCCCGCGGACACCGTGGTGCTGGAGCTGCCGGTGCTGCAGCCCGACACCCCGGTCCCGGTAATCGAGTTGTTCCTGCGCTAGCGCTCACATCACTGGAGAGTCCTCTATGATGTCCTTTGAGCCGACTGTTCTGGAGGCGATGCCGATAACTTACCGGCTACTGGGAATCGTTCGGCAGATCAGCGAGTACAAAGGAAAGCAAGACCTGTATCAGCGGCAGTCACCGCAGGTCCTGGAGACCCTCCGCCAAGTTGCCATGATTCAGAGCACGGAGTCATCCAATAGAATCGAGGGGGTGACGGCGCCCGCGCATCGCATCCGGTCTCTGGTGGAGCTGAAGACCACGCCGCAAAATCGTTCCGAGCAAGAGATTGCCGGCTACCGCGACGTGCTGGGCACGATTCATGCAAACGCAACCGACATTACGTTTTCCTCCAACGTCATGCTCCAACTGCACCGCGACTTGTATCAGTTTCTCCCGGGAAGGGGCGGGTCCTGGAAGCGTACGAACAACGACATCGTCGAGACCAGACCCGACGGTACCGAGGTTGTGAGGTTCAGCCCCGTTGCGGCCCATGCGACACCCGACGCTATGCGCACGTTGCATGATCGCTTCGCGGATCGGTGGGACGCGGGGCACATCGAGCCGCTGATGCTGATTGCGGCCTACGTATTGGATTTTCTCTGTATCCATCCGTTCCATGACGGGAATGGACGTATGGCACGCCTGATCACGACGCTGCTCATGTATCAGTCGGGTTACGAGGTAGGCCGGTACATCAGCTTGGAGCAGATCGTGGAGCGTACGAAGGAGAGCTACTACGACGCTCTGCTCCAGTCATCCACGGGCTGGCATGAGGGGCGGCACGATCTTACTCCCTGGGTGGAGTATCTGCTTGGCGTGGTCGTCCTCAGCGCATGGCGGGAACTCGACCGTCGGATCGGACTCGTTCAGGGTGCGCGGGGTACCAAGACTGCGATGGTGCTCGACGTGATCGACCGCATGGTGGGCGAAATCTCGGTGTCGGACTTGCAGGAACGATGCCCGACGGTCAGTGTCGACTTGATACGACGCGTCCTTCGCCAAGAGCGGGACCACGGGAGAGTCGAGTGCCTGGGGCGCGGACCGCGCGCCCGCTGGCGGAAGATTGTGCAACATCCCTAATATTTCGGTAACGAAATAGTGTATGATACATATATGGACGACCAGGCGCTGATCTACATGCGGCAGCTCCGTGGACGGCTTTCGCCGTGAGCTTGCTCCTGATCATTGCGTGTGCCGGCGGTGCGGTGCTCCTGCTTCTCGGCGGCCGCCTGGTGCTTCGCAGGCACCGGCTCAGCGCCGCCCGCAAGCGCGCGCAGGGCCCGCTGCCGCAGGCCGCGAAGCGCGTTCAGGGCGAGGCGCGCATGTTGCTCGGGCGCCCGGACGTGCTGATCGCCGCCACCAAGAAGACCAGTTTCCAGCCCAGCGCCGAGGTGATCGAGGTGTCGCTGATCGATACCGCGGGCACGGTGCGCCTGGACCTGGTGGTGCTGCCTACCGGGACGATCACCCGCGAGGCGACGGCCGCGCACGGCATCGACCGCGACGAGCTGCAGCGCCTGAATGCGCCGCACTACCGCGACGTGCACTCCGAGATCGCGGCCCGCCTGTCCGCCGCCGAGGTGGTGCTCGCCTACGACGCGCCGCTGGAGAAGCGGGCGCTGCACCGCACCGCCGCCGGCTATGAGCTGCAACTGCCGGAGGCCGACTGGCGCTGCCTGCGCATCGCCTACAGCGAGTACCACGGCCTCGCCGATCGGAAGGAAGGCGGCCTGCGCCACTGGACGTTGCCGCAGGCGGCGCGCCGCGAGGGCATCGCGCTCGCCAAGCCGCACCTGCGCGCGCTCGGCGACTGCCGCACCATACTGGACCTGCTCCACGACCTCGCCGGCAGCACCCCTCCCGGCGGCCGCGCCTGAGCACACCCCGGTCCACCGCCACAGAGTAGGTACTCTCCCTCGCCTCAGGTGCGCAGGTAGCGGGGGCAGTCGGGACGGCAGGTCTCCCAGGCGGTATCGAACGCCGCCACCAGCGCGTCGTCCAACGGCGCCGCGCGGCACGCGGCCAGGTTGGCCGCCAACTGCTCCAGGGTACTGGCGCCAAGGATAACCGCATCGCCGACGCCCGCGTCCAGGCCGCTGTGGTGGAGCATCCAGGCCAACGCGGCGGTAGTCATGGTTGTCCCGGCGGCCTCGCACGCCTCCCGTACCCCCGCCATCGCGCCCAGGTAGGAGCGCTGCCAGTAGCGCGGCCGGTAGTTGGCCATGTCGTGGAAGCGCCCGCTCGCGGGCAGTGCCTCGGCGCCCACGTAGCGGCCGGTGAGCAGGCCGCCGGCGAGCGGATTGTAGGCGTAGAAGCTCATGCCCAAGTGGCGCAGGCAGGGCAGCAGCTCCGGCTCCACGTCGCGGGTCACCGTGTTGTACATGCCCTGGTACACCTCGGGCAGCGGCCAGCCGCGGTGCCGGCAGATGTGGTGGGCGTCGGCCACCTGCCAGGCGGCGTAGTTGCTCAGACCGAGGCGGCGGAACTTGCCGGCGTCGTGCAGGCGCGCGCACGCCTCCAGGGTCTGCTCCAGCGGGGTGTCGTTGTCGGGGCTGTGCAGGTAGAACAGGTCCACCGCGTCGCTGCGCAGCCGCTGCAGGGAGCCGTCCAACTGGCGCTCCACCTCCTCCGGGCGCAGCGACGGCGCGCCCTGCGCGCCGTTCGGATGCGCCTTGGTGGCCAGCGTGATCCCGTCCCAGCCCCGCTCTGCCAGGATCCGCCCCAGAATCGTCTCGGTTTCGCCGCCGCCGTACATGAACGCTGTGTCCAGCTCCCCCGCGCCTGCTCCCGCGGCAACGAACTCCGCCACCGCCCGCGCGGCGGCCGCCGCATCCATGCGCGGGCCGAATGTCATGGTCCCCAGTACTGTTTTCATCTTTGTCTCTGTCATCGCTGACTCTGTCATCGCTGACTCTGTCATCACTTTCTCGGTCATCACCGTCTCCTTCATCGCCGTCTCCTTTCTCCACCCTTCATGCTACCGCGAAAGCGCCGCGGACGCGCGCCCGTTATATTTCACATGGCAACCAAACGGAACGGGACGGCGCCGGTAGCGCCGGTAGCTTCGGTGGTGGCGGTGGCCTCGGTGGTGGCGGTAACGCCGCGCCTGGTGAACCGGCGCCTGCATGTGGAGGCGGTGGTACGCGGGGCCGGCGGCCTGCGCACGGCGGCGCGGGTGCCGGACCGAGAACTCGCCGCGCTGCTGCCGCGCTCGATACTGGCCGCGGGCGGCGACCCGGCGCCGCAACTGTTGGAGACGATTGCCGCCATCCTGAAGCGCACCGTGGTCGGGCGGCGTGTCAAGGTGTGGGAGTACGGCGACCAGCGTTACCTGGCGTTCCTGTCCTGGAGCAGCGTACGTTTCCGCGTCGGGCAGGCTAACGGGGCCGGTCGCGGGGCTCGTCCCGGGTCTCGAACTCGGCGGGCATCGTGATCTCGATCACTTCCCAGTCGTCCGAGTACTCCAGAACCATCAGGAACGCAACCCGAGGCAGCGTGTTGGCCCACGTCATCCGGGCCGAAAAGCCATGCGATGGCACCACCGGCTAGATTCCGAACGAATCCAGGATACGGTCGCTGACCGTGTCGAGTACGGCGGCGCCCGGGTAGGCCGGATCCTGCAGATTGCGGGCTGCTTCGGACACCAAGTCAGCCCGCAGGTCGGGACTGTTCAACGCAATCTCGGTGGCCACGCGCAACGACTCGCTCGCCGCCTGTGCTTCGGCGGAGATGTCCACCGAATCCACGCCCCCGATCTGACCCGCCGCGGCGGTACGTTCTATCGGCTGGTAGTTCGGAACCGGGTCGACCGGACCTATGCCTTCGATCGCCATACGCGTATTACTCCGACTATTGGTATTGACCACCCTACACGGTTGGCTACCCGGCGTCAAGGCCCGCCTGCTTCACTCCAGCTTCATTCCTGCCTCACCCTGCGTCACCGGTCGAGCGGTCCTGGCGCCGCGCTCCGGCGCCGCGGCACCGCGGCGCGGCCGGTTCCCGGTGACCAGCAGCGTCAGCTCGCCCGCCATCCTGGCGCGCGATGCGAGTTCGTCGCACAGGGCCGTGGCGGTGCCTACCAGCACCTCCTCGTGGAGCTTGGTCAGCTCGCGGCCCAGCACGATCGAGCGCTCGGGAGCCGCCTCCGCCAGGGTGCCGAGCAGCTTCAGCACGCGATGCGGCCCCTCGAACAGGACGAAGGGAGCGCCGTCGGCGAGCAGGCGCTCGAGCTGGGCCCGCCGGCGGCCCGGTTTCGGCGAGCAGAACCCGTGGAAGCGGACACCCTGGGCGCTCGTTCCCGCAACGCTCAGCAGCGCGGTAACCGCCGACGCGCCGGGGATCGGGACCACCGCGAAGCCCGCCTCGCGCGCGGCACGCACTGCGCCGCCGCCCGGATCGGAAATACCCGGCGTACCGGCGTCGGACACCAGCGCCACCTGCAGACCGGACCGCAGCAGCCCCAGCACGCGCCCGCTGCGCGTCTCGTCGTGTCCGTAGGCGACCGTTCGCGTGGTGATGCCGTGATGGCCCAACAGCGTGCGCGTCCGCCGGGTATCTTCGCAGGCGATCACGTCCACCGCGCGCAGCGTGTCCAGGGCGCGCACGGTGATGTCTCCCAGGTTGCCGATCGGCGTCGCAACCACGTACAGCACCGCCACCGCGTCAGGACGCTCGTCCGCCGGGCCGCATCTCAACGCCGGCGCGCTGTTGGCTCATCCCGTCCATCCGCCTAGGCGTGCCAGCCGCCGGCGACCTTGAGATTGGCCCCGGTGATGTAGGCCGACGACTCGGCGAGCAGAAACAGCACCGCGTTGGCGATGTCGGCCACGGTGGCGAACCGGCCGATCGGAATGGCCCGCTCGCCGCCGGGCGGCTTGGTCACCGAGTTCTCGATGATGCCGGGTGACACCGCGTTCACGGTGATGCCCCGGCCGGCGTAGGCGGCGGCCAGGCTCTTGGTGAGAATCAGCACCCCGGTCTTGCCCACCAGGTAGGGGGTGATGTTGGGCGCCGCGCGCAGGTGATCGGCGCCGGCGTCGGCGAAGTTCACGATCCGCCCCCAGCCGCGCGCCGCCATGCCGGGCAACACCGCCCGGGAGGTGAGAAACGAGGCCGTTACGGTGCTGGCCAGGCTCTCCTCCCACTCGGCGGGCGACACCTCGCCGATGGCGCGCACCAGGAACGTGCCGACGTTGTTGATCAGAATGTCCACCCGCCCGGCCCGCGCCGTGACCGCCCGCACCATCTCCGCCACCGCCGCCGGGTCACGCAACTCCGCCTGCACCGCGAACGCCGACCCGCCGGCGGCACCGATCTCCTCCACCACCGCGGCGGCCGCGGCGCACCCCGAGCGGTAGTGCACCGCCACCGCGGCGCCGCGCGCCGCCAGCGCCAGCGCCAGCC
>JAPPGB010000015.1 GCA_028821475.1 Spirochaetaceae bacterium | reverse complement strand
GATCTGTGCGGGGGGCGCCGGGCAACCGGCGTCCCTACCGCGAAAGCGGCTTGCGTACGCCAACGGGCATGGCGCGATAGGCGCGGCGGAGCGTTCGCCGGCACTGGAGCGGCACCTCGCTGCGTTGCGCTGCTTAGGCGCGTTACCGGGCTCCCGGTCACGGTACATCCCGGTAGCAGTGAAGCGCGAGGTGTGGCGGCGAGACCAGGGCTGTTGCAGCTACGTCGACCGGGACAGCGGGCGGCGCTGCGGCTCCCGCTATCGGCTGGAGATCGACCACATCGTGCCGTTCGCGCTCGGCGGCGCCAGCGAGTTGTCCAACTTGAGGCTACGTTGCGGTGCTCACCACAAGTTACGCCACCACTCAGCGCCGAAGTGCCGATCACCTCGACCAGCTCCCGGTATTCGTGTGACAACGACATGACTAGCAGTGACAAGTGCCGTCAAGGAAGGGCTCGACGACTGAGTCGTTCAACGCCGGGACGCGGCCGGCTACCCGTCAGGCGAGGATGTCTCGTCCCTCGAGACCGAAGCAGGCAGCAGCATCGAGCATGCGTTGGTCGTGACTGTAGACGGCGTCAAACCCGTTGTCGGCGGCGCACGTCAGATGGAGCGCATCGGCCGCCCGCACGAACTCAGCGCCGGACACGGTCCTGACTCTCCTGCACGCAGCTCGTACAAGTCGGTCGGTGACCGGAATCCATCTCCACAGACCCCGCTCCTCGTCGCGACGCAGGCGCTCGAACACGGCGTGCAGCGCGTCGGCACCCAGGTTCCCTTCCCGCTCATGCCTCTTCAACGCCGCGAACAGCTCCAATCGGCCATGCGAGCAGCAGCTCAACCCCGACTTCCCGGCCAGCCACTCGAGCACACGCGGGCTGCCCGGCTCGTTGAGATAGCACTTGGCGATGTACGATGTATCGAGATAGGTCAGTGTCAGCGTTGCGACCGGTCCCTGGAGATCAACTCGGTGGAGTCCACGCCGACTGCCGGCATGCTCGCGGGATCGCGCGCGGGAAACGGCTGGCCGACGATTTCCTCATCCGAATAGGGCTTGAGTAACGCGATGCGGGTTCCCCGATCGGTGACGATCACCGGCTGCTGCGTCGCCTGCCGCACGATCCTGCCGGTGCTTTCATGGAGTTCTCGAATCGAAACCACTCTCACGACAGCCGAAAAGTGACACATCGTGACACGCACTGTCAAGGGAGATCCGCACAGCGCCACAGCAACGGCTCGCGCAAGAGACAACTCGCGAGTGCCACAGCCGTCAGGACACCGTCCGGCAGGTTGCGCCGCGTTCCCATCACAGCGCGGAAAGTCGGGTACCATAGTCGGGTGTGGTGGATGGCCCCGCAACGAGGACGTGAGAGACCGGCACGGTGGTGGCAGGCGTGACGGGTCGTGACGCCGGGAGGGGCCGGGAGCGCCGGTGCGGCTCGCCGGGAGCGTTCCGCATCGCGTTCGCGGTTCTCGTCGCGGTGGCGGGGACGCTGGCGCCTGCGGCGGTGTTCGGGGGGGCGAGCCATGACTGGGTGATGTTCCGCGGCGAGGAGGGGCGCGGCACAACCGAAACCCGGATTCAGCCGCCGCTGGCGGTGAAGTGGCAGCTTCAGTTGCAAGCCGGCGGCGAGCAGGCGCGCTCGTTCAACCCGCCGGTGGTGGTGGACGACACCATCTACTTCGGCTCCGACGACGGCAACTTCTACGCCCTCGACGTGCACAGCGGCTACATGCGGTGGATCTTCAAGTCGCTCGCGCCGGTCAACTCGGTGCCGTTCGCCGATCAGGATCACCTCTACTTCGGCTCCAACGACGGCCACGTCTACGCCGTGGCGCGGGAGACGGGCGAGGAGCGCTGGCGGTTCCCGACCGAATACACCGTGCAGTCGCTGATCCTGCGCTACGACGACCTGGTGATGTTCACCAGCGACCGCGGCAACACCCACTTCGTGACCGCCGACGCCGGTCAGGAGGTGCACTACATCCCCAACCCGGTGTGGTCCTACCACACCTTCCAGGTGTACGACGGGGTGATGTACTGGGCGCCCGGCCCGCCCGGCAGCGGCGCCAGCTTCGGCGCCTACGACGTGTACGAGAAGGGCTACCTGTGGGTGAAGCGGACCACGCCGGGGCTCAACTGGTATTCGTTCCCCGCCCTGCGCGGCGACGAGTTGTTCTACTCCGCCGCCGGTCCGGGGCGCACCATTACCGGCAACCTGCTGTTCGTCTATTACGCGGTCGACCGGCTCACCGGCGAGGAGTTGTGGCGCATGGAGGAAGAATCGTTCTTCGGCGATGTCGGCGAACGCCTCTATCAGCCGTACCGGGTATTCGTGGACAGCCTGCAGCTCCTGGACTACCTGGCGCCGGCGCTGTGGCGCAACACCGTGATCTACACCAGCGGCGACGCCGTGGTGCGCGCGTTCAACTCCCGCAACGGGCGGGAGGCGTGGCGCCATACCTTCCAGTACCCCACCAGCAGCGCGCCCACCGTGGCCGGCGACCGGGTCTACTTCGGCGTGCGCGGCGACGGCGTGCCCGGCGGCCGCCCGCCGCGGCTGGTGGCGCTGTCCGCCCAGAACGGCAAGCTGCTGTGGGAGATGGACCTGGTGGGCGCGGTGCTCAGCGCCCCGGTGGTAGCCGGCAAGTACCTGATCTTCGGCACCGACCAGAACTACTTCTACGTCATGGAAGAGGTGTTCTGACATCAGCCTTCAGCCAGCGCGGCTGCCTGCTGCACATGCTTTGTCGGCCGACCGTCTCCGCGTCAGGGGCGGCGTGATCAGAAGTGCCGTACACGGGGAAGAAGCTCGCTACCCGGGCGGCCGGCCACGGTAGCGATCCAGCCGGTCAGGTTCGGCCGGACCCCGAACAGGACGAACACCTTGCCGTCCCGGGCCGGGCCGGGGCGAAGGCCACCGTCCACTCGCCAGCCTCTTGCGGCGCCAGGCAACAGAGCCGCGGACGGCGTGGTAATACCGGCTGCGCCCCGCGCCCGCAGACGCCGCGCTTCCGCTTGGCACGCTTCGTAGGTACCGGGCGCGCCGGTCGAGAGCTGTAGCGGCAGCGCGGGCCGCTCCGGCGGCTCATCTCCCAGGTCGACAGCCCACAGCGCTCGCCTGATACCGGCTACGTCCTCGGGCTCGGTTATCTCTTCATGGCGCAGCAACTCCGCCCACGCACCGTCCGGGGTGTCGCTGAAATAGTGGGCCGGCCCCTCGCCCGACGCATGCCATCGGCCGGCTGGTTGCGCAGCCCGCTCCCACAGAAACGGATAGCGGGGGTCGGCATGGCGGAACGCGGTCACGTGGCCGGCGAGAACACCAGGGCGGCGGCGAGGTCACGGACCCGTCGCGGATCGGGATCCTCCGGGCGCCACGTCCCACTCAGGAGCTGGGCCGGGGAGCGGCTGCCGAGCAGCTTGCGCGGGCGTTGGAACCAACGGCGGACACCGAAGTCGTTGTAGGCGCCGGCAAGATCCCCGATGACCAGCGCCAGAAAGTGGAGACGGGCGGCAATCTCGTCCGGAGTGGTACGGCTCCCGGAGTGATAGCGGCGCAGGCTGGAAGCGGAGATACCGAGCAGTTGGGCGAGCACGTCGCCGCCGAGCACGTCGTGTACGCCGCGCCATTCGGAGACCGGCCTCGGCGACGCATCGAGCGCTTCATTGAGCCTCCGGAGCGTACCGGCGAGTTGCTGTGCGCTCGGTCGGGGAGTCGCCGACAGGCCGGCGAGCACTCCATTTCCGATACCCGCTTCGGCGATGCCGCCGGCCAAGCGCCGAAACATCGCCATGTCGAGGCGCTCGATCGTCTCCGTCGGGGGCAGCAGACCCATCGCCTCCGCGCGCGTCAGCACCGTGACCGCCAGGCTCGCGACCGATGGGCTGTCAAAGGGACTGGCAACGGAATGGATTTGGAGTGTCGCCATGGTCCGAATATCATCCAGGCATCCGGGCAGGCCGTCAAGCAGGTGTGCGGCGCGCGCGGCGCGGCACTCGGAGTGCCGGCGCACTCGGAGTGCCGGCGCACTCGGAGTGCCGGCGCACTCGATCCACCGGAGCCGGTTCCGTGTTTCAGGGTCGCGGCTGGCGGATCATGCCCAGGAAGTGGGCCTCGTCGCGGCACTCCAGGGCGGCCTGTACCAGCGTCGCGGTGGACGCGGGCTGCAACTCCGCCAGGCGCCGGGGGAAAGCCGCCGACACCGGCAGGCCACGCAACCTCAACACCTGCAGGACGGCATCCCGCCGTGTCTCCACGCGCGCCTCCGTCGCGCCTTCCACGAGGCCCTCCGCATAGCCCGCGGCATGGCCCTCTGCATGGCCCGCGGCATGGCCCTCTGCATGGCCCGCGGCATGGCCCTCTGCATGGCCCGCGGCATGGCCTTGGGCGCGGCTCTCCCGGCGCTCGGCATGCAATTGCGGGTCGTCATCCGGCCCGGTTCCTTCGGCCGCACCGAGCGCGCGCGCCACGCGGCGCAGCGCCGCCAGCGTGGCCTGCGACAACTCCGGCTCGTTCAGCGCGCGGTGGATTTCCGCCGCCGTCCAGCCGGCAAAGGCCCGGCTCTGCGCCGCGCCGCGGAAGGCGCCGCCCTCCAGCAGGTGGATCGTGAGGCCGGGGCGCAGCCCTGCCGGGCGGCTCGGCGAGGACTCCTCGGGCACCTCGACCCACACTTCCGGGAAGCCCCACGACTCGTACAGCGAGAGTTTGCCGCGGCGCACGTCGGTGGTGTTGTCGACCTCCAGCACCACGTCCGGCAGCGTGTCGGTGCCCACTTCGATCCGGGCGCCCGGGGGCCGCGTGGTGCGCGGATGCAGGTAGACGGTCTGGTCGGCCTCCAGGATGCGCAGCCAGGCGCCGTCGGCATCGCGCAGCAGGAGGTCGGCGGCGCCGAAGGTCTCGATCGGCGAGCCGCGCAGTTGGGCGATGCGGGTGGCCAGATCGCGCAGGCGCTGGCCCGGGTGTTCGTGGTAGACGCTGACCGGATCGCAAATCATGGCGGTCTCGGTGGCGGCGTCCCAGTACTCGATGCGGCGCTCACAGTGTTCGATGTCGTCGCGCGACATGCGCACCGGCCGGCAGCCGGGAAACTCCAGCGCCGGCTCATCGTGAGCCGTCGCAGGCGGGATGGTGGTGACGTGAGGATCAGGCATGGTACGACGGTAGCACATTCCGAATCGTTCGTTCCAGGAACGACTGCTCCGTCCTTGGGAGGCAGATCGCATGCGAGCGCTGAGCAGGCGCGCTCGGTCAACCCGCCGGCGGTGGTGGACGACACCATCTACTTCGGCTCCGACGACGGCAACTGCGGTGGCGCCGGCCCGGTGCACCTGGCTGGCGATCTCGCGGACACGCTCCCGCCTGATCTTCGACGCCGACGTTGACACTGACACTGACACTGACACTGACAGCCGCCGGCCTCGTGAGACAATGGCGCCAAACATGATTGGTACCGCAATTCCGAGACCAGCGTTTCCCAGCCGGTGCCACGGCACCGCGAAATCTCGGAACACGACGAGGCGGCGCAAGGTTTGGCTGCCGATGGGAGGTCCACACTGATGGCGTTTGCATTGACCGATGAACACATCGAACAACACGCGCGTGACGGGTTTACCGTTTTTCGGGAGATCCTGCCGCCTTCGCTGTTGCGTGACCTGCGTGTCGGTGCGGAGAGAGGCCGGGAATATGTCTGCAGGTGAATGGACCGCAGGCGCAGCGGCTGCAACCGGTTTACGCATACGATCTGGATCTCAAGCCTTTTCAGGACTTTGCCGAGTTGCCGCCCCTGCGCGATGCCGTCACCACCATTCTGTCGGCGCATCACACCTACGGCGACACGGATGCCGACAACAACCAACCGCGCGCGCTGGGCATCTTCTATGAGCCGGTGCAGAAGCCCTTCTCGACCCGTTGGCATCGTGACTGGCGCGACAACATTCTCGCGGCCGACGTGCACGCCTGGGCCAGGACGATGACCGATCCGCTGATGTGGAATCAGTACAACTGTGCGCTGTACGACGACATCAGCACCTGGGTAGTTCCGGGCAGCCATGGCAGACCGGATCTGCCGCGCGAGCGGAACCTGTTTCCCACCCGGCCGGTGCCGATGCCGGTGGCCACCGAACAGATGACGGACGCCGAATTGGAGAGGCAGAATCTACAGTACTGCAAGAGCATGCCGGGAGCCGTGCAGGCCATTCTGCATGCCGGAGACTTCATGCTGTACCGCAACTGCCTGTGGCATATCGGCAACTATTCCCCGCACCGCAAACGGGCAACGCTGCACGAGATCGTCGCGACCGAAGAGTGGCTTGCCTGGATCGCCACCGAAAACGCGGCCGGTGAGCGCCGCAAACAGGCTGGAGTGAGTTGGATGAACCCCTACGAACAACCCACCGCACTGTGATGATGGCCGGGGCATTCTGATACTATCGGCGCCGACATGGCTGTTGATGTATTGGCGGTATGCGCGCATCCCGACGATGCCGAACTGGGGTGCGCCGGCCTCTTGCTGCGCTGCAAGGCTGCCGGGGCGCGCATCGGCGTGGTGGACCTGACCCGCGGCGAACTGGGCACGCGCGGCAACGCGGCGTTGCGGGACGCGGAGCGTTCCCGCGCCACCGCCATCCTGGGGCTGGACGTACGGCGGGATCTGGACCTGCCGGACGGCTTCGTGGAGCGCACCGTCGAGTATCGCACGCGGCTGGTGGAGGTGATCCGCAGCGAGCAGCCGCGCATGCTGGTGGGCCCCTACTGGGAGGATCACCACCCCGACCACGTCAACACCAGCCTGCTGATGAAGGACGCCTGGTGGTTCGCCGGCGTGGCCAAGCACCCCGGCGGCCCGGTCGCGCACCGCCCGGAGGCGATGCTGTTCCAACTGTCGCGCTACGTCGCCCGCCCGTCGCTGATCGTCGACATCAGCGAGCAATTCGCCGCCAAGGCGCGCGCGGTGGCGTGCTACGCCTCACAACTGCATCGTTCGGCGCCGGCGGATGGCGCCCCCGACGCGGACGCCGCGGCGGCGGACGCGGAGCCGGAAACCTACCTGTCGCGGTCCGACTTCCTGGCCGCGTGGGAAGGCCGCCACCGCTACTTCGGGCGCATGATCGGCGCCGAGTTCGGCGAGGCCTACCTGATGCGCAACCCGGTACCGGTCACCGATCCGATGACCCTGCTCGCCGGCCGGCCCGGGGTGATGTAGATGGCGGCACGCGCGGCGACCGGCTACCGGAGAGCATACGCCGGCAGGGCTACCCCGCGTCCGGCGATACCGGCGCCGATAGCGCGCTCAGCAGCAGGGCCGCGAGTGGCTTCTCGACCACACGCCTTTCGATCGTCCCGCGGGGTTCCGCCGGCGTTACTGCCAAGGAGAGTCCCGGCGCCGCCCCGCCGCTGTACGGTTACTCCTGGGCGCGGGATCGGGCGCTGCGCCGTCAGCGGGGTGTGCCGCCCGTCATGGACACGCTCGACGAAACTGGCGGGCTCTGCGTGGCGCGTAACCTGGTACGGGGCGCCGACTTGGCGACCCCGCCCGCAGCGGATCCGGAGTGCCGTCCCAGGCGGCGCGGACGGGCCCGGCGGCAGGCAGAACGGGCCCATCAACGGGCGCTGTGCCGACAGCCGGATACCGCCCACGCGAAATTGCCGATTGCGTATGCCGCGCACGGTTCCGACCACGCGCCGGCAGCGGCCAGCCAGGCGCGGAGGTGCCTTCGATGAACGGTAGTGCGACGACACCTTCGCCGCCGGTGGCCCTGGTTACCGGCGGCAGCCGCGGCCTCGGCTCCGGGGTGGCGCTCTCGCTGGCGGCGGCCGGCTACTCGGTGGCGATTGGCTACCGTAGCGACGCCGGAGCGGCGGACGCCACCGCGGCGGCGTGCCGCGAGCGGGCTCGGTGTGACCGGCAGCGCTTCCATCCCATAAAAGCGGACGTCGCGGTGACGGCAGACCGCGAACGCCTGCTCGCCGCCACCCTGGAGAGGTTCGGCAGCGTGGAGGTGCTGGTGAACAACGCCGGCATCGCACCGCGGCAGCGCGCCGACCTGCTGGAGGCGAGCGAGGAGTCGTTCGCCGAGGTGCTGGCCACCAACCTCACCGGTCCCTACTTCCTTACCCAGGCGGTCGCCCGCTACTGGCTCTCCCAGCCGGCGGAGGCGGCCCGGCGGCGGGCGGTGATCTTCGTCAATTCCATCTCCGCCGCCTACGCATCGGTGAGCCGCGGCGAGTACTGCGTGTCCAAGGCGGGGCTGGCGATGGCGCGCGAACTGTTCGCGGTGCGCCTGGCGGAGGCCGGCATCGGCGTGTACGAGGTGCGGCCCGGCCTGATGGAGACCGACATGACGCGGGCGGTCAAGGCGAAGTACGACGCGCTGATCACCGAGGGACTGGTGCCGCAGGGCCGCTGGGGCACGCCCGCAGACGTGGGCCGCGCGGTGGCGGCGCTGGTCAGTGGCGGCTTCGACTTCTCCCAGGGTACCGTGGTGGACGTGGACGGCGGCTTCAGCCTGCTGCGCCTGTGAGTAGCCGCGGTCACTCCGCGGTCCGGATAGCCATCTGACCGAGGTTTCACTTGTGCAAGACTTGCGACCAACGACGCAATGGAATCGCCGCTTGGCCGCCATGTTCGGCCACCGCGGACGGACGAGATCGGTCCGAAGATCCACCGGCAGGAGACCGATTCGAGACGCCGGCACCCTTGGTACCGCCCGATGAAAGTTGACACCGCACTGCAACCGCGTGACCTCGACTCCGCCGTCGAGTCAGTGTTCGCGCTGGCCGGCGGCAAGATCCGCGACCTGGACGCGAGTTGGGATCCGGCGCGCGGCGCGCCGGTGTTCACGGTCGAGGGAAAGTACACCACCCGCGGCTGGACCGAGTGGACGCAGGGGTTCCAGTACGGGGCCGCGCTGCTCACCTTCGACGCCACCGGCGACGAGCGCCTGCTGGAGCTGGGCCGCGCCGGCATGCGCCGGTTGATTCCGGCGCATCTCACCCACGTCGGCGTGCACGACCACGGCTTCAACACCTTGAGCACCTACGGCAACCTGCTGCGCCTGGCCCGCGAAGGGCGCTGGCCGGCCACCCCCGGCGACCTCGAGCACCTGCAGTTGGCGATCCGCGTATCCGGCGCCGTGCAGGCGGCGCGCTGGACCCCGCTACCCGGCGGCCTGGGCTACATCTGCTCCTTCAACGGGCCGCAGTCACTGTTCATCGACACCATTCGCTCGCTGCGCGTGCTGGCCGCCGCGCACGAGCTCGGCCAGGTGCTGATGGGCGAACGCGACCGGCGCATCTCCCTGCTGCGGCGCCTGCTCCAGCACCTGGAAACCACCCTGCGCTACAACGTGTTCTTCGGCGCCGGCCGCGACCACTACGACGTGCCGGGCCGGGTGGTGCACGAGGCGCTGTTCAACGTCAACGACGGCTCTTACCGCTGCCCAAGCACCCAGCAGGGCTACTCGCCGTTCTCGACCTGGACCCGCGGCCTGGCGTGGGCGATCCTGGGCTGCGCGGAGATGCTGGAGTACCTCGCCGAGGTGCCGGCGGAGGCGGTCGAGGAGGCCGCCGTTCCCGGGCTGGCCACCCACGCCGAGGCGGTACAGCGGGTGGGCGCCGCGGCGGCTGCGACCGCCGGGTTCCACCTCGCCAACAGCGCCGCCGACGGCATCCCCTACTGGGACACCGGCGCCCCCGGCCTAGCCGCCCTGGGCGACTGGCGCGCCGCACCCTCCGACCCGTTCAACGACCACGAGCCGGTGGACAGCTCCGCCGCCGCCATCACCGCCCAGGGCCTGCTGCGCCTTGCCGCGCTTCCGGAAGCGGTCCGCCCGCCCGGCGCCGCCCGCCTGCTGGCCGCCGGTCTCACCGTGGCCCGCACCCTGTTCGCGGAGCCCTACCTGGCCACCGACCCGGCGCACCAGGGCCTGCTGCTGCACACCATCTACCACCGCCCCAACGGCTGGGACCACGTCCCCGAAGGCCGCCGCATCCCGTGCGGCGAGTCGTGCCAGTGGGGCGACTACCACGCCCTGGAGCTGGCCCTCCTGATCCGCCGCCTCGCCGCCGGCCGCACCCTCCCCTGGCGGGCGGCGTAGCCTCGCCGGCGGTAACACCCCCGCAGGCGGGAGCCGGAGCCACGCCATCGGCACCCCGTCCCCTGAGGGGCGGCGTTGCAGCGGGGCATGCGGGCACGGCGGGTCAGTCTACCCGCGGCAACTGAGGCAGGTAGTCGAAGTGGCTGTCACGCGTGAACAGCGACAATTCGTGCTGCGCCGCGAGTGCGGCGATCCACAGGTCGTTTATCGGAACTGGGGTACCGGCGACTCGCAACTGGCGGAACAGGCCTGCGTAGTGGTGGGTGGTCGCCACGTCGGGACTAAGCACACGGACGCGCGCACGTGACAGGCAACCTTGCGAGCACGGCCTCGTTACGGGCCGACCGCGAGCCCATCACGAATCCCGCGCGCAGCTCGGCTACTACGATGATCGGTACGTGGATGGCGTGCACTCGCCTGAACAGGTGACCTCGGTGACGTCCGAGTCGTTGACAGGGTGGTCGCGTCCATAGCAAGCTTGCCTCGCTTGGGGTCCGACGGAACGGTGATGACGCGCCATGATGACAGGCAGCGCAGTGACGGGTTGCCGGTGACAGTCCTACTTGGAGGAGTTCACGTTTCGGCTCAATCGCCGGACCTCACGTAGTCGCGGGCTCGTGTTCCGCCGGCTGCTTGAGCAAGCTGTCGTTAGCGGAACCGTTACCGAAGCTGACCTCTCCCATGGCTACGAGTGGCAAGTTGAACGACCTTCTCCGTAGGAGGGGCTAACCGACTACCCCGCTTTGCCGATATAGACCTTTTTAATCTAATCAACCGAGGTGTCGATATGCTTGATAATAAAACCGCAACAGAGATCCTGGAAGCTGTAGATAAGAACTTTGATGAACAGATCGATTTTACCGCCGAGCTGGTAAAATTCCCGTCTGTCAGGGGGCAGGAGCACACCGCCCAGGATTTCATGGCGCGGGAAATGGCCGCCAGAGGCCTGGCCGTGGACCGGTGGAAAATCAAGGTCGGTGATATTGAAAACATGACGGGGTATTCACCGGTCAATGTCTCCTACGAGAAGGCCTACAATGTGGTGGGGACGCATCGCTCCTCGACATCCAGGGGACGGTCGCTGATCCTCAACGGCCACATCGATGTGGTTCCCACCGGCCCTGTTTCCGGGTGGAAATATCCCCCCTTTGAACCTGTCATTGACGACGGGTGGATGTACGGTCGCGGCGCGGGTGATATGAAAGCCGGGCTGGTCTCCTGCCTGTTTGCTCTGGAGGCGTTAAAACGAGCCGGGCTGGCGCCCGGAGCAGACGTATTCCTTCAATCCGTTATCGAGGAGGAGCCTACCGGAAACGGGACCCTGGCCTGCCTGCAGCGCGGCTATCGGGCAGACGCCTTTCTGGACACCGAACCGATGGGTGACACCCTGCTGCGGGCTCACATGGGCATCATGTGGTTTCAGATCCAGATAAGCGGCGATCCACAACACGCATCCATTGCCCAGACCGGCGGCGCGAATGCCATTGAGAATGCGTTTTACCTGGTTGGCGAGCTGAAGAAACTGGAAAAATCCTGGAACGAATCCAAGAGTAATTATCCGGAATTCGCAGATCATCCTCATCCCGTTCACTTCAATCTCGGGAAAATCGAGGGCGGAGATTGGGTTTCCAGCGTGCCGGCCTGGTGCAATTTCGACATGCGTATCGGATTTTATCCCGGCTGGGACCTGGGCCGGATCCGTTCCGACATCGAATCCTGCGTGCAGGAGGCTGCTGAAAAGCATCCGTTTCTCAAGGACCATCCGCCCCGGGTCGTGTTCCACGGACACCAGACCGAGGGGTATGTCCTGAAAAACGCCCGGGAAGCCGAGACCGTGCTGCGCAGAAGCCACAAGCGGGTATTCGAAAAGGACCTGGTTGAAATCTGCAGCCCCGGGGCTACGGATGCGCGGATATATGCTTTATACGCGGACACGCCCTCGCTGGTTTACGGCCCGAGAGCCCGCTCCATCCACGGCTTCAATGAAGCGGTGGAGATCGAATCCGTCAGAAAAACCACCGGGGCCATTGCGCTCTTCATCGCCGACTGGTGCGGTGTAGAAGAACCCGGCGCAGACGCCCACGAATGACTGGATAGCGCTCCGGCGCCTCCTCGATGGCTGCCGCCGGCGACCGCTCAAGATACCACTCGAAGGCCGCCAGGATCTCGGCACGCGCGATCTTGCGAACACGGAGCGGGCGCATCTACCCCGGTTTCTTCCCCAGTTCGTCCCGGATGTCGGACCACGCCTCGCCAGCTTCGGGCGCGACGTCTGCCTCGGCCTCGGCGATCAAGCTCAGCCCCCAGAGCTGGCGTGATCGACACGGCCGCCGCCGGATCAAGGCTATCCCAAAGCTTGCCGATGAGTTCGATGCGCTCTTGAGCTGTCAGGTCGTGACAGGAATCATGCGGGCCATGGAACCAGTCTAGCGCGTTGGTCCTTCGGTTGGCAAGGAAGCCAAGGAAGCACCCTCCGGTGACCGCCGAGTCGTTGACAGGCGCGCCGCGCCTATGCTAGCGTGCCTCACATGGGGTTCGACGGATGGTCATGAAGGGTCACGATGACAGGCAGCGCAATGACCGGTTTGTGGCCTTCCGCATCCTCCTACGGCGTCGGCACCCCAAAGTAATTCCTTTCGCGGCTCGATACCCGGCCCGCACGTACCCCGGTCAACGCTTCACCCCCGCCCTCGCGGGCGACGGCGCATGAATCGGAGCCGCCGTGGGTCGCTAACCCTTCGACGTATGACTCTTCCACTCACGACACCTTTCCGGTTTGTGCCGGCGCACAGGAGGTGAAGATGATACTGAAAGAACCGCACGCGCGCGCGGCGTGAGCCCGGGTGAACCCGCCGAGTCACACGCCGCGCGCTTTCAGTGTATTTGGCTCTGACTGGCCGTCCGCGTAGCGGGCGCGAGAGTAGCCAGGGAGCGCCAATCCGCTACGCAATACTCTCGAAGTAACATTCAAGGAGAAACGATGAAGGTATTCATTGCAAGGACCTTCGCGGTTGCGTTGGTCCTGATTCTGAGCGCAACCGGCCTCTGGGCTGGCGCTGGCACGGAAGAGGCGCCGGCAGCGGCGATGGAGAAGGAAATGGTGACCGACCCCACCACCGGCAAGGCGGTGACGGCGCCACAGTACGGCGGGACATTGACCTTTCCGTATGCCTTGATAGGCGAAACTACCGACCCCTTTGTTACTGGCGGCTATGCGGGCATGCTCATAGGCGGTGTCAATCAGAATCTCGCCGTCCCGAACTGGGGTCTGGATAGGAACGAATTCGCCTTTAATGGGCCCTACGTCCCTCTGTTTACTTGGACAGAGGAGCTGGCGGAAAGCTGGGAGCAACCCGACCCGCTGACCTATATCATCAACGTCCGCCAGGGCGTTCACTACGCCCTTGATCCAGACAGTGAGGCCAGCCGCCTGGTAGGTGGTCGGGAGCTAACTGCCGATGATGTCGTATTTAACTTTCACCGTCAGTTGGCGATGGGCGATTTCACCGAACCTCCTCAAGAGACCAAACAAGCTTCCTTTCTGCCATGGGAATCGATAGAGGCCACCGACAAATACACGGTTGTTATGAAGTTGACGGAGCCAAACCTCGATGCGCTGCAGCTTATCGTCACCGAAGTTGGGTTCTGGATATTGCCCCCCGAGGTAATCGAGAAATACGGCGACTATACGGACTGGAAGAACGTGGTCGGCACCGGGCCCATGATGCTGACCGACTACGTCGAAGGCGTCTCCAAAACCTGGACCAAGAATCCTGACTACTGGGGCTACGACGAAAAATACCCGGAGAACCGTTTGCCGTATATTGACAAGTTAGTGGGCCTGTATATGGCAGAAGAAGCGACCCGTCTATCGGCACTGCGCTCGGGTAAGATTGATATGACACGCCTCTCCGGTGCTGAGATACAATCCATCGACGTGGTAAAGAGCCTCCAGCGGACCAATCCCGAACTCGAGGTATGGCCATTTTACCAGCGCTCGTTGGATGCCATCATACTGAACATTCGCAAGCCACCCTTTGACGACATCAGAGTACGCCACGCACTGCAGATGGCACTGGACCAGGAGACGATTAACGATACCTACTTTGGCGGTTTCGCCGACTGGCACCCTCCTCGCTACATTGGCACCAAGGGGTATTACACCGAATGGGAAGAGTGGCCCGCAGAGCTCAAGGGATACTACACCTACGACCCGGAAGGTGCCGAGAGGCTCCTTGATGAGGCAGGATATCCGCGCGGCGCGGACGGCGTCCGATTCAAGTTCGAACATGTGCACCGCGACGTCGGAGATTTGGGCTATGTAGAAATAGTCGCCGGCTACTGGGCTGATATTGGCGTTGATGCATCGATCAGGGTTACCGACTGGGCGACTATAGCCGCTGCTAAGACAGAACATGACTATGAGTCGATTTATGGCTACATGGCCATAGAGTCCCCGGGCTGGGCCATGGGACATTATAACGCGGGCCTCCTATGGCGAAGGGCACACCTGGGGGCCGGAGTCGAGAGCCCTGTGCTGGCCGCCGCCCACGCTGCCTATCACGGTGCCACTAGCGTCGATGAGCAGATGAAGGCGGCAAAAGAGTTTGGTATGGAAGCAATAAAGCAGCACTTTCAGATATGGGGTCCGCTGGCTCCAAGGTATCAGCACAGCCATCCGTGGGTGAAAGGTTTTAACGGAGAGACCTTGAACACAGTCATGCATGAGCAAAGCGTTCTCGTCCGCCTTTGGATTGATAGCGAACTGAAGGAATCCATGGGCTATTAGCGGGGTTCACTCCCTGTGCCGTAGCTCAGGAAAAAGGGAGCTGGGGGGTTCAAACCGCCCGGCTCCCATACCCCTGGAGAGGGCAATGAGATTGCCACGCCCCGATAAATCGGGGTCGCAATGACGGGGAGGAATGTGACATGAGAGCCTACATCATCAGGCGGTTATTGCTCTTGATCCCCACCGTGTTTCTATTGAGTATCATAGTCTTTCTCTCCGTCCGCTTCATCCCCGGCGATGTAATAGACGTAATGTCGGGCAGGTCGTTAACATCTACAGCTTCGGCGGTTGGCGGCCAGATGGACCGTGCAGCTATTGAGCATTTTCTAGGATTAGACGTGCCTGTCCACGTGCAGTATGGACGCTGGATAGGAAATATTTTCCTGCACGGCACCCTTGGCCAATCACTGATGGGCGGTGGTTACAACATAGAGGATAGGATATTTGATAGATTGCCGGTAACCGTTGAGCTTGGCGTCCTGGCAATCGTAATCGGGCTTGTGATAGCCCTGCCCGTCGGCATCTACTCGGCGATTCGCCAGGATACGGCCGCCGACTACCTTGGGCGCTCGTTCGCCATCCTCGGCCTGGCAACGCCTAACTTCTGGCTGGGAATGATGGTCATGATATACCCGGCAATCTGGTGGGGCTGGTCGCCACCGATGACGTGGGTTCCTTTCACCGAAGACCCGCTGGGGAATCTTTCGGTGTTCATCATTCCCAGCCTGATTCTGGGGACGGCCATGTCTGCGGCTACCATGCGGATGACGCGCACCGTGATGCTGGAGGTGCTCAGGCAGGACTATGTCAGGACGGCCTGGTCAAAGGGGCTGAAGGAGAGGGTCGTTGTCATAAGACACACCATCAAGAACGCCCTCATCCCGGTAGTTACCCTGGTGGGCCTGCAGTTGCCTCTGCTGGTAGGTGGCTCCGTTATCATGGAGAACATATTCAACCTGCCGGGGTTGGGTCGCCTCATACTGGATTCACTCAAAAACCGAGACTACCCGGTGGTCTCCGGAATAAACCTGTTTTTCGGCACCGCGGTTATGGGGGCCAATCTAACGATAGACCTGCTTTATCCTTATTTGGACCCCAGGGTCCGTTATAGGTAAAGGGGAAAATCACGAGTATGAGTAATGTCACAGGGATACCATCACCAGTAAGTGAGCCAAAGAGACGTACCGGGCTGGCTGATTTCTTTACCAGGCTGTGGCGGGAGAAGCCACTGGGTACTGCCAGCGGGATTATCATATTGCTGTTGATTCTGGTGGCTATCTTTGCCGATGCTCTGGCTCCTTATCCATATGACAAAATAAACTTGGTAGACAGGATGCAGGGCTCATCAGCCCAGTATCTGCTGGGTACCGACCACGTGGGGCGAGACTTCTTGAGCCGCCTTATCCACGGTGCTCGTCTTTCGATAGTTGTCGGTATCGCGGCGACCAGTCTCAATGTCGTGGTGGCTGTCCTGATAGGCGGCATCTCAGGATTCCTTGGTGGTAAACTTGACCTGGCTGTGCAGAGATTTGTCGATGCCTGGATGGCTTTCCCGGGACTGCTGCTGTTGTTAACCGTAATGTCCATAGTGGGGCAGGGTCTGTTACAGATAATAGTGGTCTTGGGGATAACCGGAGGCATCGTTGGCTCAAGAGTAGTCAGAGGCGCCGTTATTGGTGTAAAAGAGAATATGTATTTTCAGGCGGCGGAGGTGATTGGCAGCTCAAAATGGAGAACACTTATCCGACATGTCCTGCCCAATATCATGGCTGTCGCAATCATCATATTCAGCATCAACATCGGCGGGGTGATTATCAGTGAGGCCTCTCTGAGCTTCCTCGGATTCGGTCTGCCATTGGACATTCCTAGCTGGGGCGGTATGCTCAGCCGGGAAGGACGTCTCTACATGGAGATGGCGCCATGGCTGGGTCTCTGGCCGGGTCTTTGCCTGACTATTGTCATTTACAGTCTAAACATGTTCGGCGACGCCCTGCGGGACCTCCTCGACCCGAGGCTGAGGGGCGGTGGTAGTCTCGGCGCCGGAGCCGTCGGGTCGGTCTAAGCGGAAGATCTTCTCCGTCCAGGTCCGGTCCGGCGTGCGATCGAACACGACCAGGTGGCCCGCCTCCGCCCCGCACCGGTCCATGTAGCCCTGCGTCTGCTCCACCCCCTCGGCGATGGTCCGCTCCAACCCCTTGCGCAGCACCTTGCACTCCACCACGAAGCGCCGCTCGCGCCCGCCCTGCGGCCACACGATCAGCAGGTCGGTGCGCCCGCGCCCGAGCGCGTACTCGCGCTCGATACGCCCGCCGCCGTTGACGATGCGCTGCAGGTGCGCCTGCAGCAGCAACTGGGGGCCCGCCTCGTGGTACTGCTCGAAACGCTGCACCCAGTGCTCGGAGTGCTCGCGGAAGAATTCCTGGAACGCCGCGATCAGCCCCTCAACATCCAGCACGCCGGCCGCGTGCCTGCCATACGGGAACCCGCGCGATACCGGGTGCGGAGCGCATGCACGCTCTCTCAAACCGACGTGGCGCCGCTGCCAGCGAGACGACCGCCGCCGCCTCGCAGCCGCGGGTCGAGCAGGTCCCGCATGGCATCACCCAGCATGTTGAAACTGTACACCACGATCGTCAGGCACACCCCGGGCCATAGCGCCAGCCAGGGGGCCTGCTCCATGTACCTGCTCCCTTCATTGCTGAGCATCCCTCCCCAGCTCGGGACATCGATGGGCAACCCGAATCCGAGGAAGCTCAACGACGCCTCGGCCAGGATGACGCCGCCGACGTTGATGCTGAAGACGATGATGAGGGGCGCCACGATATTGGGCAGGACATGGCGCACCAGGATCTGCGTGGTGGGCGCGCCCACGGCCTTGGCTGCCAGGAAGTAGTCGTTGCCCTTCGTGGCCACCACGGCGCCTCTGACGACGCGCGAGCCGCCCACGCCGCCGGTGATCCCCAGGACCACGATGATCTGTGGCAGACCCTGCCCCACGACCGACATGATCGTGAGCAATAGCAGCAGTCCCGGGAACGCCATCCAGGCATCGACCAATCGTTGCACCGCCAGGTCCAGCTTACCGCCGAGGAATCCGGACGTGCCGCCGATCAGGGTAGCGACCACCACGTTCAGCGTGGTCGCCGCCAGACCAACGACCAACGAGATGCGCGCCCCGAACAGCAGACGGCTCAACAGGTCTCGCCCCAACTGGTCGGTCCCCAGCAGATGTCGCGTCGATGAGCCCTGCAGCCTTTCTGCCAGGCTCAGTTGATCGAAGGGATAAGGGGCCAAGACATCGGCAAAGATTGCCAGCAGAATCAGGATCAAGATGACGATTCCGCTGGCGATGCCCAGCGGCTTCTCCCGCCACAACCTGCCAAAGAAATCGGCAAACAGGCGCCGCGTGTCATTCATAGGTAGCGCACTCCGGGGTCCAGCCAAGAAGCCTTGCTCATAGACAGCCCACTCGCGGGGTGCAGCCCAAGAGCCTCACTCATAGCGCACTCTCGGGTCCAGATAGGAATAGAGCAGGTCGACCAGGAGATTGAACAGCACCACCGCGGTGGCGAAGAACAGGTTGACCCCGGACACCACCGGGTAGTCTCTGTCTTCCAGTGCAGCCAGCATGAGACGACCCAATCCCGGCAGGTTGAAGATGTTCTCCATGATGACGGAGCCACCTATCAGGATCGGCAACTGCAGACCGATCAGGGACACCACCGGGATGAGTGCGTTCTTGACGGCGTGCCGCATGACGACCACCCGCTCTCTGAGACCCTTCGCCCAGGCGGTCCGGACGTAGTCCTGCCGCAGCACCTCCAGCATCATGGTGCGTGTCATCCGCATGGTGCTGGCAGACAGCGCCGTCGCCAGAATCAGGCTGGGAATGACCAGGATCCCCAGATGGGCCCACGGGTCTCCGGTGAAAGGAACCCACTCGATCGGTGGCGTCCAGCGCCACCAGAGGGACGGGTAGAGCACGACCATGATTGCGAGCCAGAAGTTGGGCGTTGCCAGGCCGAGGATGGCGGCGGAGCGCCCCACGTAGTCGGCGGCCGTATCCTGGCGAATCGCCGAGTAGATGCCGACCGGCAGCGCGATCATCAGCCCGATGAGGATTGCCATGACACCCAGCTCAATGGTTACCGGCAGTCTAGCCAATATCTGTTCCTCTACCGGCAAAGCGCCCAACAGTGACTCACCAAGGGCGCCCTGCAGGATACCTCTAAAGTGGGACTCACCGGTACTAGCGTCGGGGATCGGCAACACGCCTAGCCAGCGTCCATACTGCACATGCACCGGCACGTCCAATCCCAGCATACGCTCAAGAGCTGCACGGTCTATCCTATTGGACACGAACTCCTGCTTGCCCATCATTGCGTCTATTATATCGCCCGGGATGAAGCGGACTGAGAGAAAGACCATGATCGTCAATAGAAACAGGGTGGGGATTATGAGCAGTAGCCTTCTGATGATATAGGCTCTCATCCGATACACCCCATTGCCAGTTACCCCGTCGCCGCGAGCCGCGATTTATCGGGACATGGGGCGCGCGGCGCGCGGCGTGGGGTGTGACAATTCGAGGCCGCTCCTCGCAATGGGACGGTTATGGGAGCCGGGAGGCTCGAGCCTCCCAGCTCCCGATTTCACAAAGTCAGTCACAAGGGGTCAACCCCTTAGTTACCCATTGCCTCCTTCAGCTCGTGGTCAAGCCAGAAGCGGGCGTACTGGACATAGAACTCCCCGCCACCAAAGGCGCCTGAGTCCATTTCGCCGTTATAGCCTATGAGCCACGGCTGAGCAAAATAGAATTGTGGACCTCTAGGACCCCATATACGGTAGTGCTTCTCTACCGCGTACATGTCTGCTTCTGCAATCAGCCTCTTCTGCTCCTCGATGGTCTTAGCGGCCAGGGCGGCATCGACCATGGCATCGAGCTCATGAAACTGGTGTCCGCTCTTGTTAAGGGTCGGATGATCCGTGCGCAACCAGTCTACCATATCCTTGGGGTCGAACCTGGCGCCCGCAATGGCGGAGGTGATGCCTTCAAACTCACCCGAGGCTACCCTCTCGTTAAATGCGCTCCAAGCCAGATTATCAACCTCGACCTCGACGCCAATCTCAGCCCAGTAGGCGGCAGCTATTTGTGCATGGTCCAAGCTTGCCCCAAAAGGCCCGTAATTCAGGATGGTCTTGAATCTAATACCGTCTGCGTCGCGCGGATATCCCGCCTCATCAAGGAGCTTCTCGGCAGCTTCCGGGTCATACCGGTACCATTGCTTGACCTCGGCGGGCCACTCCTCAAATGGGATGTAATACCCCTTATTCCCTATCAACCCGAACGGTGTCGGATCTGCTCGACCCGACCAGAGCGTAGCCGCCGAAGTCTCGTTGTCGAGTGCCAACTGCATTGCGTGGCGCACGTTGATGTCGTCAAAGGGCGGCTTACGAATGTCAAGTTCAAAAGAATCATTCGACCGAAAGTAGAAAAAGTACGTCTTGATTTCCGGGTTGGTCCGCTGTAGGCTCAGTACCGCGTCCAAGTCAGTTTCCTGCCGCTGGTAATCAAGCTTGCCGGCGCGTAGTGCTGCAAAAATTGATGCTAACTCTGGAATGACCAAAACCTTTAACTCGTCAACGTAGGGCAAGCGGTTTTTTGGGAATTTTTCGTCATGGCCCCAGTAGTCAGGGTTCTTGACCCAGGTGATAGAGGTGCCCGCGACTCGGTCAACCATCATAAAGGGCCCGGTGCCGACCAGGTTCCTCCAGTCCTTGACGTCGCCGTGTTGCTCGATTACCTCGGGGGGCAATATGAAAAAAGCGGGATCGACGAGCATACTCGTCAGCGCAGGGAGCCACGGCTCCTTCAGCTTTATCACGACCGTCGCATCGTCGGTGGCCGTTATCGATTCCCATGGGACGGTTTTGGCTGGGAAAGGCATTTCGGTCGGTCCGGCCTCGCTGAACTCGCCCAGACCCAACACCCGGTTGTAGTTGTAAGCGACATCAGCGGCAGTTAGCTCCCGACCGTTCATCGGTGCCTTGTTATGCCAGTGAACGCCCGGGCGGATGTGGAAGGTATAGGTGCGCCCGTCCGCGGAAATATCCCAGCTTTCCGCCAGCCTCCCTATTATGAATTCTTCAGGGAGGAATTGGCTTTTGAAGTCAAATACGTCCCTATCTATCCCCCAGTCCCCGATGCCGAGCTTCTCCACAACGCCTGAGATGACGTTGTTCCCCCAGTTGAAATAGGTGTCAGTAGACCATTCAGTACCAGACGTCCAGGGCTGGCTGGTGGTGATTGTCCCGCCGTACCGCGGTGCCAACACCACCTCGCCGGTGGTGGGGTCGGTCACATACCGCTTCTCGGCGGCGGCTCCCGGCTCCTCCTCCGCGCCAGTGGCCCAGAGGCCGGATGCGGTCAAAACCAGGACCAGCGCAACCGCGAAGGTCTTTGTAATTGACATCTTCATTGTTTCTCCATTCGAAGTGATTTTTGAGAGTATTGCGTAGCGGATTACCGCTCCCTGGCTACTCTCGGGCACGCAACGCGGACGGCCAGTCTGAGTCAGATTCACTAAGCGCGCGGCGTGTGACTCATCCGGGTGCACCCCGGCCCACGCCGAGCGCGCGTGCGGTTCTTTGAGTATCATTCGAACCTCCTTCTTCGCTAGATCTACGTCGGGATCTGCGTTACAACGCCACGCGTGGCGGTGGTCGGAGCAGCAGTGAGTCTGAGTGGCCGCCAACGCAGGCGGGGATCCGGCACCATTGCGGCGCGCCGTCAACGACTCGTGGGGGTCACCGGGGTGAGCGAAGGTCACCGGCAACCCGTCACTGCGCTGCCTGTCATCATGGCGCTTCATCGGCATCCGTCGCCCCAGGCGAGGCACGCTAGCATAGGCGCGGCGCGCCTGTCAACGACTCGGACGCCACCGAACATCACCGGCCACCGCGCTGGCGGTCGTCGGGGCGCATCATCTGCATTCGCCGAACCCCTAACGGTGCACTCTCTTGCGAGCGCGGCCACCCTGCCAACAGCGCCGACCGGCACCCCCCGCGGTATCACGTCTGATGCAGCGTGACCTCCACCAGTCTGCGCATCATCGGGCACCGCAGACCCAGTCGGCGGAGTGTACTGGTAACTCATCACACGACTGACGCGTCGTCCGTTCGTGGGCAGACACGGTCGGTCGCGAACAAGGGGCCTTCGGACACGGCAGATGAGATCGTCAGTGGTGATAGGCGTGTCAGCACACATACGCTTATGATGGATGTATGAGTACAACTCGATGGTCGCTGGTGGTCTCCGAAGCAACTGACCGCGCCCTGCGTACCTTCCTTGCGAGTCGGGGACTGAAGAAGGGGCATCTCTCGCAGTTTGTTGAGGACGCCGTGAGAGAAAAGCTGTTCGATCTGACCGTCGCAGAAGTCAAAGAGCGAAACGCGGGACATACCGATGCTGTCATGCAGGCCGTCGAGGAGGCTCTCGAGCGAGCGTGAGGGGTGCGTGTTGTGCTCGACACCGGAATCCTCGTTGCCGCTCTGATCACACGGGACTGGCGAGCGACAACCAAGATGAGAACGCAGCGACAATCAGGATGAGAATGCCGAGGCGGCTGGCAGCCTTCTGATCGGGAGGGAGGTGGGCCGCCGCTGACGGAGGAAGGGCCGAGCCCGACTGTAGTGAGCGGTGCGGCGCCGCCCCCCGGCGCCGCACCGCTCATCCGCAACACGGGCAAGGCAATTGACGCAGCGCGCGGGCCGCAGGTTCAATGCGGAGCGTGGACGTCGCCAACCCGATCTACGACGTGGTGTTCACGTACCTGATGCAGGACCAGCGCGTCGCCCGTCTGCTGATCGGCAGGATCACCGGCCTGGCGGTGCAGTCGCTCACCGTCAGCCCGAAGGGGACCGCCCTGCGCCGTACCCCCGAAGACCCGGAGCACGACCTGCCGCTGACGCTGCTGCGCATGACCTTCGCGGCTCGGGTTCAGACCCACGACGGGAGTGAGCGGCAGGTCCTGATCGAGATCCTGAAGGCCAACGCGCAGACCGTGATCAATCGCTTCCGGGGCTACCTGGCCCAGCGGATCGCCAGCGGGGACACCATCCTCACCCTCCCTTCGGGCCGCGCCGAAGCGGTGCCGATCGTGACGATCTACTTCCTGGGCTACGCCCCGGATGGTCTGTCGGCCGAAGCGGTGATCGACGTCTGTCCGCGGGTGACCGAGCGGCGCACGGGGCGGGAGCTTGCGGCGAGCCATCCACTGGTGGAGGGCATCCATCACCGCAGCCACATCATCCAGATCCCGCGGCTGGCGAGCCGGCGGCGGGACGAGCTGGAGCGGCTGCTGGCGATCTTCGACCAGGGACTGGTAAAAGGCAACGGTCGTGGCGACGCGCACGTGCTGACGATCGAGGAAGGGGAGTATCCGGCGGAGTGCGCCTTTGTGCTGCGGCAGTTGCGGGAGGCGATGGCGGAAGAAGAGGTGCGGCGCAGCATGGAGGGTGAGGACCTGCTGTTCCGGGACTCGATCCTGTTGATGCGGCAGTTGGAGTACCACAAGCGTCGTGCGGAGCAGGAGCGGCAGCGGGCGCAGCGAGCGAAGCGGGCTCGACACCAGGCGGAGCAGCAGCGGCAGCAGGCGGAGCAGGAACTGCGCCTGCTGCACGCGCAGGCGATCCGCCGCCTGCATGGCCTGGGACAGGATACCGAGGCGATCGCCGCGGCGCTGGCGGTGGATGCGGACGAGGTGCGGCGAGTCCTGTCGGGGTGACGGCCGTGCGTAGGCGGGAGACTGAGGCCCGACGAATTCGCCGTCACGAACTTGCTTGCTCACCGAGTCGGCGCTTGCCCCTCCATCACGTCCGTCATCGTGACCTTCCTTTCGATTCGAGATAATCGACAAATGGTATTACAACATTCCTAGCTCCGGTGGTGTCCATTGCGTGTCCAAATCCAACGGCCAAACCGGTCGAGGGAGCCCCTTCCAGGAGAAGCGTGCCAGCACTGGCGACGTCAACCCCGCCGCATCGACTTCGAGAATCTGCTCGTGGCGATAATACTCATCAAAACCGGCACGAAAATGGCCACGAGATTTGACTGTCAGGGAACGGAAGACTCCGATGTCCAGAGAAAAACTCTCGAAAAACGCAGGATCGGCACACTGCACCCGACGAGAACAGACAATCATGGTCAATCCTCCGCAGCGCACCAACGCTGCACGGCCAAGTTTCGCTGTGCGTCCCCGATAAATCCCTCGTCTCCCAACAATGTTGCCATCGGACAGCCCCAGCACCTCTATTTCAGCCGGAACGGCTCGTCCCTGAGTGTCCGCGTTGGTTGCATTGAAAACGACCGGCAATCGTGCTCCGACCCCCGCCTCGTGGCAACGGGCGGCGACAACAGGGTCAACGAAATTCCCGTACAGTGCATGTTGCACATTGGCCGCCAACAAACCTTCCAGAATATCCGTGGTGTTGCCGCGGCCTCCCCCACCTGGATTGTCAGCCACATCGGCCAGACAAACCGTTGGCCCTCCAGGGCTCTGTCCGGCCTCTACTGCCCGCCGGATCGCTTCCTCAAGAGGAGTCAGGTGGAAACGAAAACGTTCCCGATCCGCCCACGCCATTTCTGCCAGTTTCAGGGCTAACTGTTTCGGTTTGCGGCCGGAACCATAGGTCAGGATGGTCAAGCCATTCTCCGGAGTATCGCCAAAAGCAAAACCGCCGACTACTGAAACCAACGGCAACTCCGGGCTGATCCAGCGTTGGCCTTCTGCAATCATATCCGCATAAGCGCCGTGAGCGGTGAGCAGCGTCACTGACGGAGGAGTGATCGGCATTCGAATCCAGGTTTTCTCCAGTCTTTCTCCGGAGAGCAACCGGCGCAGCAAATGAGCAGCTTCGGCAGCCCGCTCTCTTGCATCGACATGCGGATTGGTCCGGTAGGAAATTATCGCATCCACACTATGCACCATCCGCTCCGAGATGTTGGCGTGCAGATCGACTGTGGCGATCACCGGTTTGTTCATGCCCACAGCGTCACGGGCCAGCGCGTAAATTTCCCCATCTGGATCCGTTCCTCCGGTCGCTGTCATCGCCCCGTGATTGCTCACAAAAATCCCATCCAATGGCCCTGCCGCAGTCAGCATTGCCCGCATCCGAGCCATGCATTCATCCACAAAAGATTGCTCTGCCGGTCCTCCAGGTTCCGCACCAGTGATCACAATCGGCACTGGCTCCCAGGCACCGGCAGCGCTCATCGCTTCGATAAAGCCACGAATTTCCGCAGGCATTGCCGGTGCCGATTTGGCTGCCTCCACCAATATTGCTGCGCCCTCCAGATAACCAAAATCGTTCTCTGTGGTCACCGGCGCGAAGGCGTTGCTTTCCAGATGCATCCCCAACATCGCAATCCGGGGTTTCTCAACACTCATAAGCTCATCTGCGCTTCTTAAGCCGTCCTCCCCGGCAGTGTAACCCGAGACTGGGAAAGTGGCGAACAGGCCGTTGCCGACCTTGCCGACCCAGTAAATGAACCGAAGGCCGCAATCAATCCTGTACGCTGGGCCGTGCGCCCAGGCAGCGTTCGGTCAGCTACGCGAAGAGCGCGTCCGCACCGCTTTCTGCAGCGCCTTGCCGCCGTGGGCGCCCATCCGCCCGACCCCTCCGCGCAGGCGCGGGTCGAGCAGGTCGCGCACCGCGTCGCCGAACATGTTGAAGCTGTACACCACGATGGTCAGGAAGATGCCGGGCCACATCGCCAGCCCCGGCGCCTGCTGCATGTACTTGCGCCCCTCGCGGCTCAGCAGGCCGCCCCAGCTCGGAACGCTCAGCGGCAGCCCGAAGCCGAGAAAGCTCAAGCTGGCCTCGGTGATGATGACCGCGCCGATGGTGATGCTGAAGATGATGACGATGGGCGCCAGCACGTTCGGCAGCACGTGGCGCAGCACCGTGCGCCAGGGCGGGCTGCCGACCGCCTGCGCGGCCTGGAAGTAGGCGTTCTCCTTTACGCCGATCACCGCACCCCGGACCACGCGCGAGCTGCCGACGCCGTAGGTCAGGCCCAGCACGATGACGATCTGCGGTGCACCGGTACCCAGAATCGACATGATGGTCATGAGCAGGAGCAGTCCCGGAAACGCCATCCAGGCATCGACGAATCTCTGCGTCACCATGTCGAGTCGGCCGCCGATGAACCCCGACAGGCCGCCGACGACGGTGGCCACCAGCACCGCCCCCGTGGTCGCCGCGAAGCCGACCAGCAGCGACAGGCGGGCGCCGTAGATGTTGCGGCTCAGGAAGTCGCGCCCGATATGATCGGTTCCCAGCAGATGCCGGGCGGAGGAGCCCTGCAGGCTCCGGGTCACGTCCTGGCGCAGGTCGGGGTCGGGCGCCACCACGTCGGCGAAGATGCCCACCAGCACGAACAGCACGATGATCACCGCGCCGAGCAGGCCCAACGGCTTCTCCCGGACCAGCCGGTAAAAGAAGTCTGCAAGAGGACCGCGCCGGCGTCGCGCTTTTGCGCCGACCGGATCGGCGATAGGGTCGGAGATCCCAATCACTGGTAGCGAATCCTCGCGTCGAGGTAACCGTACAGCAGGTCGATCAGCAGGTTGTTGAACAGGATGAAGGTGGCAAAGAACAGGTTGATGCCCGATACCATCGGATAGTCACGGATCGACAGCGACTGGACGAACAGCGACCCCAGGCCGGGGAGGTTGAACAGCGTCTCGATGATGACCGAGCCACCCACCAGGATCGGCAACTGCAGCCCGATGAGCGTCACCACCGGGATGAGCGCGTTCTTCATCGCGTGACGGACGACCACCAGCCGCTCGCGCAGGCCCTTGGCCCAAGCCGTCCGCACGTAGTCCTGCCGCAGCACCTCCAGCATCATGGTGCGCGTCATCCGCATGGTGGCGGCAGACAGGTAGGTGCCCAGGATCAGGCCGGGGATGAGGAACGCGCCGATATGGGCCAGCGGATCCTCGCTGAAAGGATACAGTCGCAGCGGCGGCGCCCAGCCCCACCAGATGGCGGGAAAGATGAGGACCATGAGGGCCAGCCAGAAGTTGGGCGTGGCCAGCCCGAAGATGGCGACGCTGCGGCCCGCGTAATCGCCTACGCTGTCCTGGCGCACCGCCGAGTAGATGCCCACCGGCAGCGCGATCACAAGGCCGATGAGCAGCGCCACCGCCCCCAACTCCAGGGTGACGGGCACTCTGGCGAGGATCTTCGCCTCCACGGGCTCCAGGTCCCGTTGCAGGGACTGACCGAGCGTACCGCGCAACAGGATCCCCGACACCCAGCGCACGTACGCGATGTGGGTTGGGACGTTCAGTCCCAGCATCTCGCTCAACCGCTCCCGGTCGACCTCGGTCCCGACGAACTGAGAGTCGCTCAGCAGGATGTCGATGTAGTCCCCGGGGAGCAGGCGCACCGAGAAGAACACCAGCGCGCTCAGGATGAACAGCGTCGGGATGAACAGCAGCAGCCGCCGGATGACGTACGTGCGCACAGAACTGGAGGGTCTGGGGCCGCGCAGGCGTGGCCCCAGACCACAAAAACCAAAACGAGCTTAGTTCAACTCGGCCTTGAGCTGACTATCGATCCACATGCGCGCGTAGGGCCCATTCCAGGCGCAGTTGCCGATCGCCATCTCGCCGTTGTAGCCGACGATCCATGGCTGCGCAATGTTGAACGCTGGAACCCGCGGACCATAGATGTAGGGGTGCTGCTCGATGACGTACATGTCGAGCGCCTTCGCCAGCCGTCGGTGCTCCTCCGCGTCACCAGCGGCAGCGTCCAACTCGTCATATTTGGCCTCGAACACCGGGTCGCTGAAGGTGCCGGCCCTGTAGCTTGAGTCGTCGCGAAACTGGCCGAGAGTAGAGGCCATCTGCCCGTAGTCGGCGCCGACGGCCCAGAAGTCTTTCAATCCGTCGAAATCCAACGCCGCGCGCCGTCCCTCGTACGTGGCGCTGTCCACCGCCTCGATCTCGGCCTCCACGCCGATCTCCTTCCAGTAGCCGGCTACCAGCTCCATATAGCCCACGTCGCTCCGGTCGACTCTGGTCAGGATCGAGGTCTGGAAGCGGACGCCGTCCGCGCCGCGTGGGTATCCGGCATCATCGAGCAGTCGCTCGGCACCCGCCGGGTCGTAGGACCAGAACTTCTTGAGTTCCTCGGGCCAGGTATCGAAGGGGTTGTTGTAACCGATCACCGCAGGCCCGATCGACCCCGTCGGCTGCCAATCGCCGAAGCCATAGTAATAGTTGTCTGTGACGGTCTTCAGGTCGAGCGCCATCTGCAGCGCGTGGCGCACCCTGATGTCGTCAAGGGGAGGCTTATCCATTCTCATCCCCAACGACGTCTCCGATCGGCGCGCGATCGGGAAGAGCTGCATGCCCGGGACATCTTCCTGGAGCTGCACCGCGTTGGCGATCGACTTGATCAGCACGTTACCGGTCGCCCCGGCGATATCGATCTGGCCCGACCGCAGTGCCGCAAGAATGGTCGCCTCGTCGCTCATGAACAGCATCACGAGCTTGTCGGCGTAGGGCAGGCGGTTCCCCGGGTACTTCTCGTCGTCCTTCCAGTAGTTGGGGTTCCTGTCCCACGTGATCGAACTGCCGCTGACGTACTCGTTCACCATGAAGGGCCCGGTGCCGATCAGGTTGTTGACGTTGCCGAGCATGTCGAAGGTCTCGGGCGGATATGCCCGGACGTGGCAGTCGTCGAACAGTTGCCGATGGGTGTCCGCGTTCGGCCGCGACAGCTTGATCACCAATGTCAGCTTGTCGGTGGCCGTTACCGACTCGAAGGGCAGGGCTTTTGTTCCCCAGGTATGCACCGCGGGCTCCTGGCCGGCAAACCTGCCGATGCCGAACAGGCGCTCGTAGTTGGCGGCCATGTCGTCGGCGGTAAACTGGCGACCGTTCACCGGCGGCTTGTCGTGAAAGAACACGTTGTCGCGCATCTTGTAGACGTAGGTCAACGGATCCGGGTTCTCCCAGCTCTCGGCCAGGTGGTCGGCGACGACGCTCTCGGGATAGTAGGTCACCATTTTGTTGACACTGCGGTCGACTGCCCAGTCGGCTTGGCCCAACTTGTCCAGAGCCGCTCCCGCGTACACTCCGCCGGCGTGGCTGATCCAGGTGTCGGCGTGGTCAAACCCCAAAGGTCGCTGCGCAACGGTAATGGTCCCGCCGTACGCCGGCTTGAGCACCTGCTTGCCGGTGGACGGATCGGTGACGTACTCCTTCTCGGCGGCCATCGCCGCCTCGTCTTCGCCGGCGGGGCTGGCGAACGTAACGGTAGCCACCAGCGCGACCGCCAGTGTCATGAACCAAAGGAATCGAAGAGCCATAGTGCTCCCCCTTGTTTCGGGACCTCGGGTCTGCGACCCGTTGCCCGGGTTTTTGGTTTTCGCCGGTAACACCGGCTTTCTTGCGGGGTGGTGGTGGTGGCGCGCCGGCGGCCGCACGGGCGTGAGGGGCGCTGGGTGTGGATGTCTACGGGAGTGGCCGCGCTGTCGGCGCCAGCGGCGGCGGAGCAATCGCGGGCGCGGCCAAGTGCGCCGTTGGGGCTTTCTAGGCTGCTCTGTAAATCTGGGGGGTACAGGGGGGAGGGGGGGGTAGGCGAGGATAGAACGAACCGGCTGCGGGGCGGCGGCGGTGGCGCAGGCCCGGGCGGCGGCGGCATGAGCGAACGGGCGGCCGAGGGGGCGCGGCGGGCACTGGAGAAGGCGGCGCGGTCCGGCTGATCCCGGCGGCGCGGTCCGGCTGAAGCGCCACTGTGGAGCGACCCGACTCTGTGGTACAATGGAGCGCGATCAACGGACGGTAACGAGTTCTATGACAAACCTGAGTATGGAAAGGAATTATCCATGAAAGCGAAAGCCGCTGTCTTGTACGAAGAGAACCAGCCGATTGTGGTTGAAGAGGTTGATGTGGACGGTCCCAAAGCGGGCGAAGTCCTGGTCAAGATCGCTGCGACGGGTGTCTGCCATAGCTGCTATGCCGTCATTACGGGTAAGGAAAAGTGGCCGCTTCCCGCCGTGTTGGGCGATGAAGGAGCCGGGGTTGTCGAGGCGGCCGGGTCGGGTGTCAGCCTGGTCAAACCAGGTGATCCGGTGGTGCTTTCGATCTCGCCTGCCTGCGGTCACTGTATCTATTGTGTGCGTGGCTATGCCAGCCTTTGCCGCAAGGCAGCCCAGATGAAACAGCGCCCCCCGCGCTATAGCAAAAATGGCAAGGGCATCTACCAATTCACCGTCGCTTCCTTTGCCGAATATACGGTGGTCCCCCAAGAAGCCGCGGTCCCGATTGACCGGGATTTCCCGCTCGAAAAGGCAGCCCTGTGTGGTTGTAGCGTCATCACCGGCGTGGGTAGCGTGGCCAACACAGCGGAGGTGAAGCTAGGGAGCAGCGTCGTCGTTATTGGGGCCGGCGGCATCGGGTTGAATGCAATTCAAGGGGCCGCTCTGGCCGGGGCTGCCCAGATCATCGCGGTTGATTTGGTGGCGGCGAAGCTCGAACTGGCCCGCCAGTTTGGGGCCACCCATACCATCAACGCCAGCAACGGTGACCCGATACCCGAAATCCACAACTTGACCGAGGGTCTTGGCGCCGATTATGCGATTGAAGCGATTGGCACGAATGTGACGTATGAACAGGCGATACGAGCCATCCGACCGCGCGGCAAAGCGATCTTGGTTGGTTTACCGCAGTCCGAACCGATTTGTCTGGAGCCTCGCCTACTCATGGGGGGTGAACGGATCATCATGGGCAGCGCCCTCGGCACGACGCGGATGCGCTATGACGTACCTCGGCTCCTCTCGCTCTATCGAGCCGGGAAACTCAAGCTGGATGAACTTATCACCCGGACCTATCCGTTGGAAGCGGTGAATGAGGCGTTTGAAGACATGCTCAACGGCAAGGTTGCCCGTGGGGTAATCCGATTCTGACCAGATATGGTTAAAGACCAGCCTCAGTCTGAGGCTGAATAGTTATGAAAAACTCTCATCCACAGACGAAAGGTTCCGCATGAAATCACGGCGCATCGCCAACCGTCTCTGCATGCAGCTTGTCGAGGGTCTGATGAATATCGGGCGGTAGCGGACCTGCCTGCGCAGCTACGACGCTCTCCTCGAGCTCCTCGGGCGTGGATGCACCCACAAGGATAGTCGACAGTTCCCGATTGGCGATCAAGAAACGAACCGTCAATGCGGCGATCGAAATATCGGTCGTCTTGGCCAATTCGACGAGGCGCTCATCTGAGAATACCGCTCCAACCGGAGCCAGAGGACCTCTACGGGCGAGCTGAAACGGCGAGGCCTCAGTTGCCACGCCCAAACCAAACTTGGAGAAAATCCCTCCCACGACATAGGCAATTCCCTGCTCACGAACCACCGGCAGCATCGTCCGCGGGGACTGGCGGGCCAGCAGCGAATACTCGTGCGCCGACAGGCACATATCAAACTCTACCCGCTGTAAGACATGAGCCAGCGCCGCAGACCGGTTTGAACTGAGACCAATGTAGCCGCACAGCCCTTGCGCCTTTGCTTCACGCAGCGCCTGAATGATGGCTGCGTTCGCGTAGTCGTGCTCCCTGTCGAGATCCAGAAGCTCGCCGTCCCGCGAGCCTGGTATCCAGGCTTTTGCCTTCTCGATGCTGTGCACCAGGAGAACGTCGACTTTATCGCGACGCAGGGCACGTAGGTTGTCTTGTATTTGAGCGCGGCAGTCCTCTACGGTGCTATAGTTGGACAGCTTTGTTGCGAGGAGATGCGGTTTCGTGGTCCCGTCAAGCCCCTCACCCATGATCAACTGCGACGTACCCCGGTCTAGCCAACGGCCATCCACGCTGGCTCTACCGTAAGCGGGCGCTGTGTCGAAGTAGCTGACACCCAAATCGAGCGCATGTTTGACGGTTGCTATCCCTTGTTCATAAGAGTGCTTATACAAAGCGGCACCGCCGAGGCCGATAACGCTGACTTTCTCACCAGTGCGGCCGAAGGAGCGCTGCTCCAGTGCGCTTGACACGCGTGACCTCCCTATCGATTCGATTCGTCCCCGGGCGTGCAGAGCGCATGCGCGTTCTCTCAAACCGATGGGGCGCCGCTGCCTGCCGCACGACCGCCGGCACCCCGCAGCCGCGGATCGAGCAGGTCCCTGAGGGCGTCACCCAACATGTTGAAGCTGTACACCACAATCGTCAGGCACAGCCCTGGCCAGAGGGCCAGCCAGGGGGCTTGCTCCATGTACCTGCGCCCTTCCCGGCTGAGCATGCCGCCCCAGTCAGGGATGCTGGGCGGCAGACCATAGCCGAGGAAGCCGAGAGAAGCCAAAGACAGAATCACGCCCCCGATGTTAATGGAGAAGACAATGATGACGGGTGCCATAATGTTGGGTAGGACATGGCGAGTCAGGATTTGACCCGTGGGCGTGCCCACGGCCCGGGCGGCCTGAAAATAGTCATTCTCCTTGATACCGATCACGGCGCTTCTCATGACTCTCGAGCCGCTGATGCCGCCAAGAATTCCCAGGACTATGATGGTCTGGAGGAGACCCCTTCCCACAATCGACATGATGGTGAGCAAGAGCAACAGTCCCGGAAACGCCATCCAGGCATCGACAAAGCGCTGCATCGCCAGGTCCAATCTACCGCCAAGGAATCCTGAAATGCCGCCGACCAGGACAGCGACGACGACATTCACCGCAGTCGCGGCCAGACCGACAAGTACGGACACGCGAGCCCCGATGATCAGGCGGCTGAGCAGGTCTCGCCCGGCTTGGTCGGTACCCAGAAGATACTGGAATGATGGGCCGGTAAGCCTGTCTATCAGGTGCGTTTCCTTATAGGAATAAGGCGCCAGCACATCGGCAAAGATCGCCACGAACAGCAATATCACTATGATGATACCGCTGGCCACACCGAGTGGCTTCTCCGTCCACAGCCTGACAAAGAAAGCAGTAACTGCGTTACGTCTCTTCGGCTCACTTACTAGCGATGGTTCATCACTCATACTCGCCGCTTTCCTCTATTCATACCGAATCCTGGGGTCCAAGAGAGCATAAACCGCGTCGATCATGAGATTGATCACCAACACCGCGGTGGCAAAAATCATGTTTATTGCGGAGACTACCGGATAGTCTCTGCTATCGAGGGCATCCACAAACAAACTGCCTAGCCCCGGCAGAGCGAATATTTGCTCCATGATAACGGAGCCACCTACCAGGAGGGGGAGCTGCAGGCCGACGAGCGTAACTACCGGGATGAGGGCATTCTTGATGCCGTGCCGCATGACAACTATCCGTTCCCTGAGCCCCTTCGACCAAGCCGTCCTGATATAGTCTTGCCTGAGCACCTCCAGCATCATGGTGCGCGTCATCCGCATGGTGCTGGCAGCAAGGGCTGTCCCCAGAATCAGGGCCGGAATGAGGAACATCCCCAGATTCCCCAGCGGGTCTTCCTTGAAGGGAATCAACTCTACCGGTGGCGACCAGCCCCACCAGATTGCCGGATAGAGCATGACCATTGTTGCCAGCCAGAAGTTCGGTGTTGCCAAGCCGATGACGGCGGCGGTGCGCCCGACGTAGTCGGCGGCGGTATCCTGGCGGATCGCCGAGTAGACTCCGACGGGCAAGGCTATGACGAGCCCAACTACGATTGCCAGAATGCCAAGCTCAATGGTGACTGGCAATCTCCCGATCATGACCTCCTCCACCGTCACGCCACCGCCAAACAGCGATACGCCGAAGGTGCCCTGGAGGAGACCTGTAAAGCGGGACTCGCCGGTAAGCCGATCAGGGGTCGGCAACACTCCTATCCAGCGTCCATACTGTACGTAGACAGGCACGTCCAATCCAAGCATACGCTCCAGAGCTTCGCGGTCTACGTCGCCCGCAGACTGGAATCCAGGGCCCATCTCAGCCACCATTGTGTCTATTACATCGCCGGGGATAAGGCGGACCGTAACAAAGACTATGATGGTCAATATGAACAGGGTGGGGATTATGAGCAATAACCGCCTGATGAGATAGGTTCTCATGTGTTGTTAGTGCCGTAGGTATGGGAGCTGGGAAGCGCGCTCACAAGCGACCGCCACCCAGCTCCACAGGAGTATGCCTGCTAATTTCCCGTCATTTCTCTCTTCAGCGCACTATCGATCCAGACGCGAGAAAAGTGGGCATGACGGTCAGTGAAGCCAAGACCCATTTCACCGACAAAACCCTCCACCCACGGCTGGCTCACGGAAAAAAGGGCGGAGCGTGGTTTAACCAGGCCATAGTGCTCCCTTACAGAGATTTCATCGGCCTGTCGCTGATAGCCAATATGCTCCTCCGTGTCCGTGGTTTCAACGGCGGCATAATACAGGGCTTCGATACGCGGATCGTCCGCTTTTGTGGTGCTACTGTTATCAATGTTCTGGATCGCCTGACCTACCTCTTGTAGTCTTCCGCGGTAGGATCCATATCCAGCGCCCCATATCTCCCACTCCACCGTGTCCGCGCGAAAGGCAGCTCCACCCTCAGCTTCGCTATGAATATTAAGCTCGCTATCAACGCCAATGGCGTCGAAGTAACCCATGACGATTTCTACATAGGTCGGATCGTATCTCACGAGATTGCTCACCGTGATCTTGAATCTATAGCCGTCGTCGCCGCGAGGATATCCGGCCGCATCGAGCAACGCTTCTGCTTCATCCGGTCGATACTCATACTCACGCTTGACCTCGTCGGGCCACTCTTCATAAGGCCAAGCATACCCTTTGGCAGTTTGATGGAATATCCCATAAGGTGATGGATCTGCCCAACCCTTAAAGAAGGTAGCGGAAATTGCTTCGCGGTCCACTGACATCTGCAGTGCCTTGCGCACATTGATGTCGGCAGTGAGCGGACGAGATTGATTAAATACCAAGGTGCCCGGTATGAAGCTATATGCGGGCCACACCTCGAGTTCAGGATTGCTCTTCTGGAGGCTCTCTAGATTGTCGAGATTCGTTATGTGAGCGTCACCGGTGTTACTCAGCATATCAATCCTGCCCGTGCGCAATGCTGCCAGACGTGTTGACTCGTCCGGCATCTTCAGGGCCCGTAACTCGTCGATATAGGGCACGCGGTTCCCGAATTTTTCGTCAACACCCCAGTAGTTGGGATTCTTCTCCCAGGTTGCCGAGCTGCCCTCGACGTGGTCGGTCAGTCGATAGGGCCCGGTGCCGACCAGGTTCCTCCAGTCCTCAAAGCCACCTTCTTCCTCGAATACCTCGGGGGGGTATATCCAAACCATGCTGTGCAACAGCGACTGCACCACATTCACCTGAGGCCTCGTCAGCTTGAGCTCAACGGTCCATTTGTCGGTGGCCGTTACAGAGAGGAACTCCAGATTATAAACTATGGAACGCTGGGGGCTCGGTCCGGCTTCGGCGAATTCACCCAGACCAAAATAGCGGTGAAAGTTCCATACGACGTCATGAGCATCGAACTCCCGACCGTTCACCGGCGGCTTATCATGCCAGTTAACGCCCTGCCGGATGTTCCAGATGAACGTCGTGTCGTCGGCCATTGACCAGCTTTCGGCCAGACCGCCTCTGTACATCTCCGGGCCCGTATAGTCCCAGTTCATGGTACCGTGCATTTCCCTGGGTAGTGCCCAGTCGGCAATGGTCATCCTCTCTATAACGCTACTGATGAAGTGAGGCGCCCAGCCACCAGCCGACCACACGTCAGTACTCTCAGGAAAGTTCCTGGTGGCCCAGGTGAGTGTCCCGCCATACTCTGGCGCGGTCCACGTCTGGCCGGTGGCGGGGTCGAACACCGTCTCTCTGTCGGCAGTGGCGGCGGCTGCCGGCTCCTCGTCTGCGCCGGTGGCCCACAGGCCGGTCGCGGTCAGCATCATGACCAGCGCAACCGCGAAGGTGATTCTGATGCTTACGATATATTTCATGGTTTTCTCCATAAAATGTGTTCTTGAGGGTATTGCGGAACGGATTGCCGCTCCCTGGCTACTCTCGCGCCCGCAACGCAGACGGCCGGCCAGACAGAGTCAGATTTGTGAAGCGCGCGGCGTGTGACTCACCGGGTTCACCCCGGCTCACGCCGCGCGCGCGTGCGGCTCTTTGAGTATCATTTTGCACCCCCTCGGTCGGGCGCAGATGTGCCCCTCTCTCGGGAGTCCCGGCAACGCCGGTTGATGTAGACTGGTGGAGGTTGCGGCCGACGCGGTCCGCCGCCACACGCACGGCTGTGTGCCGCGCGGATCGATGGTGCCGCGGTCAGCACCGCAACGATCGGGCGCGGCTGACCGCGGTGAGCCAGGTGCAGGCGGACGGCGAGGCCGGCGCCGAGCGGCTGGCTGTCGCGCGGTTAGGTTAGGTAGTCCGGGGGGGGACTCCTCACCATTTGTCAAGGGCGAATTTCGGTCGCAGGAGCATGAG
>JAPPGB010000014.1 GCA_028821475.1 Spirochaetaceae bacterium | reverse complement strand
CGGGGGTGGTGCGCATGCCGGTGCTTCCGTTCTCGCTCTGGATCGCGGTCGCGGGCGCGCGGGGGGCGCCGCGCCGGGGGGGGGGGGGCGCCCCCGGACGCCCCGCCGCGGGCCCGCGGCGCGGGGGGGGGGCGGCCCCCGGGCGGGCGGGGGGGGGGGGCCCCCCGGCGGGGGGCGCGCCCCCGGGGGGGGGGTTTTCGGGGGGGGGGCGGGGGCGGGGCGGCGGGCGCCCGCGCCCCCCCGGCTGGACGTCGAGGTAAACACGTCCGGCACCCGGCCGCTGGCTGAACTCAACGTGCGCGGGTTGCGGCTCGACGAAGCACTGGCGGCCGTGGAACGGCAGGTGGACGGCGCCCTGCTGGCCGGGCTGCGGCAATGTGCGATCGTGCACGGCCGGGGCGAAGGTGTTCTCCGCCACGGCATCCACCAGTATCTTGAGCGCCGGCGCGAGGTGGTCGAGTTCGAGCCCGCGGAGCACCGCGCCGGCGGCGCCGGCAAGACCATCGTGACACTTGCGTGATCGGAAACTTGCGTGGACGAACTGACCTGAGAATGGTGAACCCGGCATGAAATTCATCCGCATCAGGGGGGCCCGCGAGCACAACCTGCGCGGGATCGACCTCGATCTGCCGCGCGACAAGCTCATCGTGGTGTCCGGTCTCAGCGGGTCGGGCAAGTCATCGTTGGCATTCGACACCATCTTCGCCGAGGGACAGCGGCGCTACGTGGAGTCGCTGTCTTCGTACGCCCGCCAGTTTCTCGGCCGTCTCGACAAGCCCGATGTCGACTACATCGACGGGCTGTCGCCGGCCATCTCGATCGAGCAGAAGACGGTGCACCGCAATCCGCGCTCCACCGTCGGGACGGTCACCGAGATCTATGACTACCTGCGCCTGTTGTATGCGCGCGTCGGACACCCGCATTGCCACGTGTGCGGCGCCGCCATCGAGGAGCAGTCGGTAGACGAGATAGTCGATGCGCTGATGGACCTCGCAGAGGGCAGCAGGGTGATTCTGCTGGCCCCGGTGGTGAGCGGGCGCAAGGGGGAGCACCGCAGAGTCCTGGATGACGCCAAGCGCGCAGGATTCGTGCGGGTGCGGGTGAACGGCGAAATCCGTTCGCTCGACGATGCAATCGAGCTCGACAAGAACCGCAAGCACTCCCTGGAACTGGTGGTCGACCGGGTGGTGATCCGCCCGCAGGTGCACAAGCGGCTGGCCGAATCGGTGGAGACCGCGCTGGAGCTGGCGTCTGGGCGGGTGGCCGCGATCGTCGAAGCGCCGCGCGGCGCGCGGGCGGCGGTGCCGGCGGGACCGCAGGGGGCCGCGGTGCCGGCGGGACCGCACGGGGCGGCGGTGCCGGCGGGATCGGACGGGATGACGATTCCGGCCGGAGGGCCGGCGGGTGCGCGGCGTGCCGCCGCGGAGGCGGGCAACGGCACCGCGGCGGCCGTCGAGCCCAGACACGGCGAGCCGGTGTTGCGTCAGTTCTCGCAGAGCAGCGCGTGCAGCGCGTGCGGGGCGGCGTTCCCGGAGCTGGAGCCGCGCCTGTTCAGCTTCAACAATCCGTTCGGAGCGTGTCCCGAGTGTTCGGGGCTGGGCGTGAAGATGGAGTTCGATCCCGCGCTGGTCATCCCCAACCCGCGGCTCAGCTTCAACCAGGGCGCGGTGGCCCCGTACAACCCCGACGCCGCCTGGCATCGCAGCATGTTCGAGTCGCTCGCGGACCACTTCGGCTTCGACCTGGACACGCCGTTCAGCGACCTGCCGCCGGACATCCTGGAGGTGCTGCTGCACGGCTCCGGCGAGCAGGTGGAGGTGCACTACCGCAACTCCCGGCGCACCAGCAGCTACCGCTATACCACGCGCTATCGGGGCATCCTGCATGACCTGCGCCGGCGCCACCGGGACAGCTCCTCGCAGGGCGTCAAGGATTGGCTGGAGCAGTACATGCGGCACCATGACTGCAGCGCTTGCGGCGGTGCCAGGCTGCGCCCGGAGGCGCTGGCGGTAACGCTCGACGCGGACAGCGGGCCGCGCAACATCGACCAGGTGTCGCGCATGAGCGTGCAGGATGCGGGCGCCTTCTTCGCCGGGGTCCGGCTCAACGACACCGAGCGCCACATCGCCGCGCAGATCCTCAAGGAGGTGCGCGACCGGCTGTCGTTCATGGCCAGCGTGGGGTTGGAGTACCTTACTCTCGACCGGCGGGCGGCATCGCTGTCGGGCGGCGAAGCGCAGCGCATCAGGCTGGCCACCCAGATCGGCTCCGCGCTGGTCGGCGTGTTGTACATCCTCGACGAGCCGACCATCGGGTTGCACCAGCGCGACAACGAGCGCCTGCTGAACACGCTTATCCACCTGCGCGACCTCGGCAATACCCTGATCGTGGTGGAGCACGACGAGCAGACCCTGCGCCTCGCGGACTACATCGTCGATCTCGGGCCGGGCGCGGGAGTGCACGGCGGCCGGGTCACCGCGGCCGGGTCGTTGCAGGACGTGCTGGCCAGCCGGGCTTCGCTGACCGCCCACTACCTGGCCGGCACGCGCACCATCGCGGTCCCGGCCACGCGCCGCCCCGGCAATGGCAAGCGGCTGCGGGTGCTCGGCGCCACCGAGCACAACCTGAAGAACATCGACGTCGAGTTGCCGCTCGGCACGTTCAGCGTCATCACCGGGGTCTCGGGTTCCGGCAAGTCCACGCTGCTCAGCGAGGTGCTGTACCCGGCGCTGGCCAACCGGGTGGGGCGCACGCGCGCGGTGGCCGGCGCGCACCGCGCGCTGCGCGGCGTCGAACACGTCGACAAGGTGATCAACATCGATCAGTCGCCGATCGGGCGCACGCCGCGTTCCAACCCGGCCACCTACGTCGGGTTGTTCGCGCCGATCCGCGACCTGTTCGCGGCGCTTCCCGAATCGAAGGCGCGCGGCTACAAGCCGGGCCGGTTCTCGTTCAACGTCAAGGGCGGGCGCTGCGAGAACTGCCAGGGCGGCGGACAGATCAAGATCGAGATGCACTTTCTGCCTGACGTGTACGTTGCCTGCGACGTGTGCAAGGGACGGCGCTACAACCGCGAGACCCTGGACATCCGTTACAAGGGGCGCAACATCCACGACGTGCTGGAAATGACCGTCGAGGAGGCGGGCGAGTTCTTCCGCGTCATACCGGCGGTGGCGCGCCGCCTGAACACGCTGATCGCGGTCGGCCTGACCTACGTGAAGCTGGGCCAGTCGGCCCTGACCCTGTCCGGCGGCGAGGCACAGCGGGTCAAGCTGGCACTGGAGCTGTCCAAGCGAAGCACCGGCAAGACCGTGTACCTGCTCGACGAGCCCACCACCGGCCTGCACTTCGACGACGTACGCCAGTTGCTGGACGTGCTGCACCTGCTGGTCGAGCAGGGCAACACGGTGGTGCTGATCGAGCACAATCTCGACGTGGTCAAGCAGGCCGACTGGATCGTGGACCTCGGTCCCGAGGGCGGCGACCGCGGTGGTCGGATAGTCGCCGCCGGAACCCCGGAACAGGTTGCCGGGACACCGGCGTCCCACACCGGTCGGTTTCTCCGCGAAGTACTCGGAGCGGTGGCCGACTGAGCGGTCCCGCGGTCACGGAGCGCCCCACCGGGTACCGCCGGGGGCGGCCGTGTGGCGCCGGACGGCGCGTCGCCGGCGCCGCGTGCGCGGTGCTGCTGACCGCCATGCCGTTCCTGCTCGGCGCCCAGTCCGAGCCGGGGGCCGCCGTCGCCGCGCCTGCCGGCCGGCAGGCGCGCCTGCTGTCGCCGTCCGGTCAGGTGCTGGTTCGCGCCACGCTGTCCGAGCGCATCGCGGGAGCCGGCTACTTCGAGCTGCTCGACGAGGTGCGCGTGCTCGGCCTCGACGACCGCGGTACGCGGGCGGAGTTGGCCGCGCGCCTGCGCGGCTTCTACGGCCTGCCCACTGCGCCGGCGGCCGCCGGCGAGCCGTCCGAGGTGGTGCATGTCCGGCAGGCCGGATACGCGGAGTATGCCACCTCGCCGGATACCGGGGCCGACTCGGTCGCCCTGCGCGGCGCCGTCGAGGTGGTGGTGCGCAAGACCGATCCCGACACCGTGCACGTGATCCGCGCCGACGAGGTGATTCACGACCGCACCGCGCGGCTCCTCACGGCACGCGGCGAGGTCTCCTACGAGGTAACGCAGGAAGATGAAGAGGCGCAGTCGGTGCAGGCCGCGTCCATGTCGTTCGACCTGGACAGTTCCAAGGCGGTGTTCGTGGACGCGACCACCCGGCAACGGCGCCGCGGCGAGTCCGGACCGCTTACCTTCACGTTCAACGCCGACGCCATCACCCGGCTGACCGACGGCACCATCATCCTCGACAACGTCAGCTTCTCGTCGAGCCCCGATCCGTTGCGGCCCAACTACGAGGTGCGCGCGCAGCGCATGTGGCTGCTCGCCCCGGGCGAGTGGGCGATGCAGTCCGCCACCCTGCGCGTCGGCCGCGTGCCGCTGTTCTACCTGCCGTACTTCGTGTGGCCGGGCGACGAACTGGTGTTCCATCCCGCGCTCGGCGTGCGCGACCGCGAGGGGCTGTTTCTGAACACCACGCTGTACCTGATCGGCCGCCGCAAGCGCGACGCGGACCCGTTTTCGGTCCTCAGCCTGACCGATCCGGGCAACTACCGCGAGGAGTTGCGCGGCATGTTCCTGCGCAAGATTCGCGGCGAAGATCCGCGCAGCGAGGAGCACTACCTGAAGCTGATGCTGGACCTGTATTCCCGCCTGGGCGTGTTCAGCGGCGTCGCCGCCGCGCTGCCGCTGGCCGACGCGGGAGAGGTGAGTTTCCAGCTCGGCGCGGCGCGCTCGCGCAGCATATTCTACCGCCCGGCGCAAGGCGGATATACGGCAGTCGACGAGAGCGGGCGCTCGCATTGGAACGAGGCCACGTTGTTCGGTACCGCGTTCCCGCTGCGCTACGGGATCGAACTTGCCGGCAACGCGCGCTTTCGAGGCAGCTCGGTACGCACGCGAATGGAGGTGTTCTCGGATCCGGAGTTCCTGCGCGACTTCGGCGACCGCGAGGAGCGGATCGACTGGCCGGGGCTGCTCGGTTTCGAGGGCGGCGAGGACAGCGCTCCCGGCCGGCGCTCCAGCCTGACCTGGGAGGTGGTCGGCAGCGCCGATCTGAACGAGCTGCTCGCCGGCGGCGCACGCCCGCCGCTGCTGCAACGGGCGAGGATCACCAACGCCGGCGTGCGCTGGTTGTGGCAGAGCCGCGCCGATCGGGCAGTGCCGGACCACGACCCGACCCGCTCGTTCTTCTACCCGGCAACCCTGCGCGTGCCGGCGTCCGCGCAGGTGAGCGGCACGTTCTGGCAATGGCCGGCGCCGGAGGCGTCCGTACCGTCCGCGGAGGCGCCCGCGCCGGCAGCGCTGGCCGGCCGCGGTCTGCGTCCCGCCGAGGCGCCGCCGGTGCGGGCGGACGGGGGCGAGCCGGACGCGGACGATGCGCCGCAGCGCGCCGCCGCCACGGCGGGCCGGGTGCCGCCGACGCGCCACGACGAGTATCGCGCTCCGGCGGCGGCTCCGGTCGCGGCCGTGGCGTCGCCCGCGACGGCACGCATCGGCTATCAGCTGAGTCCCGGCGTCACCGTGGAGGCGACCTACGGCAGCGATGCCTGGCTGGCCGCGGACGATGTCGACTTCGCGCTGGAGTCGATCGTCGTGCGCGGTGACCACACCGCCCGCCTGGAAGAGAGCCTCGATCTGTACGGCGGGCTGTTCAGCTTCGACCACGGCTTGCGGCACAGCCTGACCGTGCTGCTGCCGCACCGGCGCAGCGCCCTCGCCGACGACGCCTGGCAGGACCTGGTGGAGCAGAGTCGCCAGCGGTCGCGTGCCAACCTGGACCTCACCAACGGGTTCACCTGGCGCCCGCTGCGCCACGTCGCCGCCTGGCAGGACTCCAGCATTACCTACGACATCGACCTGCGGCTGCTGAATGTGGCCTATCACAAGCAGAGCAGGGCGTACCGTACCCGGGCCGGCGGCTGGGACGCCGATGGTGTCGCCCGCCACCGGCTGCAGACGGCTGCCGTCTGGAAGGTCGGTGATCATCCGCAACGGCTTACGCTCGCCGGCGACCTGCCGCCGCGCCCGCTCCTGCTCAGCGCGCAACTCGATCTGCAAGCGGGTCCGGCCACCGCCGGCGCGGTGCTGAGGGCGCGCTGCCGGGACGCCGACCGGACGCTCGGCGAGTGTCCCAAGCTGGTCCCGGATCCCCTTTCTGTGAGCGTGCGCGTATCTCCGTTCCCGCCGCTGTCGATCAGCGAACGGGTAGCCATAGACCTGGTCCGGTCGCAGTTCGAGCGGTCGGAGACGACGGTCGGTCTCGCCGGGCTGAGCGCATCGCTCATCGCCGTGCGTCCGGAGCCGGGCGAACCGCTGCAGGCGCGGCAGTTGCGCCTCGGTTACTCGGAGTCGTTCGGTCCGCACTACGAGTGGCGCAACCGCATCCGGGTCGGTTTTGCTCCATCCACGAGCTGGACCGTCGACTTCGTGGAGCCGCGGCGCAGCCGTTTCACGTTCACCACCGCGCTCACCGTGGCGGTGCACGAGTTCCTCGACCTCTCGTTCCGGACCTCGTCCAGCAACGACCGTACCTATTGTTACGTGGCGGCGTGGGCGAACGATGCCTGCACCACGCGCGATCCGGTCGAGGATCTGTGGTGGTCGCTGTCGTTCTGGGACGAGAACAAGCGCCGCCAGTCCAACTTCAAGGTCGACCGCATCAGCCTGAGCGCCGTCCATCACCTGGAGGACTGGGACCTGAGCCTCGAATACTCCGCCCGTCCGGTGGCGAGGGAGGGAGGCTTGCGGGAATTCGCTTCCGAATTTTCCATCTTCGTGCGCTGGATTCCGGTGCCCGAGATCCGCGGTCGCGTGGGCGGTGACGACGACAACATTTTTCTCGGCGAATCCGCGGACGAGTCTTGACAGGCGCGGACAGATGCCGCACGCTCGCCGGACTGGTATCGGCGTTCAAGTGCACCATGCAATCTCCGGCCCGTGACCGGATCGTGACGGAAGACCAAGGCCCTGCAGGCCCCGGGCGTGCAGCCCCACGGGCGTTCAGGCTCCGCGCCTGCCCCGGTGAGCATACGCGGGTTGCGTCCCGGCGGGCGGTCTGGTTGAGTAATCTGGCTCAGTAATGCCGCCTCCGGCTGCCGTCGCCCTCGACAACCTCAACTTCCTGCGTGAGTTGTGCGGTCCCAACGACCGCAATCTGCGCGTTTTCGAGCGTCTGCTCGGTTTTCCCGTGCTCAGTCGCGGCAACGAGTTGCTGCTTGACTGCACTGACCCGCTGCAACAGCGCCGGTTCGCCGCCATGCTGGAGTGGTTGCGCGAGCAGGCAGCGGGCGGACGCGCGATCGACCGCTTCGCCGTTGCTGCCGCCCACGACGCGGTGAGCACCGCGCCGCCCGCCGCGGCAGCGGAGGCAGCGTTGCGGATTCCCGGTGGAGGGAGCCGCATATACGCGCGCAGCGCCACTCAGGCACGCTACCTGGCGGCCATCGATCGCTATGAGATGGTGGTCGCGGTGGGGCCGGCCGGTACCGGCAAGACCTTTCTCGCGGTCGCGGCCGCGTTGCGGGCGGTGATCGGGCGCGAGAAGCGGCGGCTGGTCCTGACCCGCCCGGTGGTGGAGGCGGGCGAGAGCCTCGGCTTCCTGCCGGGTGATCTGGCCCAGAAAATCGACCCCTATCTGCGCCCACTGTACGATGCCATGGACGCCCTGGTTCCCGGCGACACGCTGCGCCGCCTCGAAGAGACGAGGGCGATCGAAATCGCGCCGCTTGCCTACATGCGCGGGCGCACGCTCACCGACAGCTACGTCATTCTCGACGAGGCGCAGAACACGACCCGCGAGCAGATGAAGATGTTTCTGACCCGGCTCGGCGAGGGTACGCGGGCGGTGATCACCGGCGACATCACCCAGATCGACCTGCCGCGCCGGCACGACTCGGGTCTGGTGCACATCATGTCGGTGTTGTCTCCGGTGCGCGACATCCGCTTCGTCCGGCTGGGCCAGGAGGACGTGGTGCGCAGCGAGCTGGTGCGCAAGATCGTGCAGGCGTACGAGGATGCGGACCAGCCTCGCGAGCATGCCGGACGCCGGTCCCAAGCGGCTTCATGACGGTCGCCGACGCGATGGTGGAAGTGCGCTGGGCCGAACCCGGCGCGACCGATGGCGGCGGTGCGGGAGCCGCGCTCGCCGACCTGCTCGAACGGTTCGGTCGCCGCGCGCTGCAGCACCTGAACCACCGCGTGGAAGTGTCGGTGCTGCTGTGTGACGCGCGCTTGATACAGACGCTCAACACGCGCTACCGCGGCGTCGCCGCGCCGACCGACGTGCTGTCCTTCGCGCAGATGGAGGGGTCGGCGCCGCTCCCCGATGCGCAGCCGCGCAGCGGCCGGTCCGAAAAAGCCGCTCCGCGCGGTGACCGTGCAGACTCGCGCAGCGCCGCGGCGTGCTGGCCGGGGTGCGCGGGTCAGGCTGCCGTGCCGGCGGCGGGAGACGTGGTGATCGCCACCGACGTGGCCGCCGGCCAGGCAGCCGCCCGCGGCGAGCCGGCGGAGCGGGAATTGTGCCGCTTGCTGTTGCATGGCATGTTGCACCTCGTGGGCATGGACCACGCCGACCCGCCGCGCGCATGCGAGCCGATGCTGAAATTGCAGGAGCGGACGTTGCACCGCCTGCTCGGAGACGTGGCGCCGACCACACGACAGGATTAAGGAGATCGCGATGGGTTTCCTGGAGAAGCTGCTCGGCAGAGCAGATCAGGACGACGATGACCTAGCCAACCTCGACGGTGCCGCCAAGGAGATGATCCAGGGCGTCGTCGAGCTTTCGCACAGTGCGGTGAAGGAGATCATGGTGCCGCGCCCCGACGTGATTTCCGTGCCGCTCGACGTGCCCGCCGACACGCTTCTGGAACGGGTAGCGCACAGCGGCCACTCGCGGCTGCCGGTCTATCACCAGAATATGGACAACATAGTCGGCGTGGTGTACGCCAAGGATCTGCTGCGCGCCCAGGTCTCGGCAGCCGGCGAGCCGGCCGGCGAAGCCGTGCTCGACCGCATCATGCGCCGGCCCTACTTCGTCCCCGAGACCAAGAAGGTCGACCAGCTCCTGCGCGAGTTCCAGTTGCGCCGCGTCCACATTGCGGTGGTGGTGGACGAGTACGGCGGCACGTCGGGAATCGTGTGTCTCGAAGACGTGATCGAGGAGATCGTCGGCGACATTCAGGATGAGTTCGACGACGAGGCGGAAGAGATCCTCAAGATCGGCGAGGGCGTCTTCCTGTGCGATGCCCGCGTTCGCCTCGACGAATTGAACGAGTATGCCGGGTTCGACCTGCCGGCGAACAGCTTCGAGACCCTCGGCGGGTTCGTGTTCGACCTGTTCGGAAAGATCCCGGTGAAGTACGAAAAAGAGCGCTACGGCAGGGCGGATTTCGTCATTCAGCAGATGGAGGGAAACCGCATCTCGAGCGTCAAGATCGTGAGCCGCCGCGAGTCTCCTGCCGGCGGCGGCGAACACGAAACGGATTAGGGAGGACGGGTTGTACGGCATTCGCAGCATGGGGGGGCTCGACTTCGCCGGGCGCCGGGTGCTGACTCGCGTCGACTTCAACGTGCCGCTTGCCGGCGGCGCGGTAGCCGACGATACGCGTATCCGCGCCGCGCTGCCCACCATTCGGGCCATTCTCGCCGCGCCGGACGCGAGCGTGGTGCTGATGAGCCACCTCGGCCGCCCCAAGGGCGTGCGCCGGCCGGAACTCGGCCTGGCGCCGGTGGCTGCCCGCCTGGCCGCGCTGCTGGAACGGCCGGTGCAGATGGCGCCCGACTGCGTCGGGCCGGAGGTGGAGCGCCGCGCGGCATCCCTGGCTCCCGGCGCCGTCCTGTTGCTGGAGAATCTGCGCTTTCACGCCGCCGAGGAAGCCGGCGATGAGGCATTCGCCCGCCAGCTCGCCGCGCTCGGCGATGCTTACGTGAACGACGCGTTCGGCGCCGCGCACCGCGCGCATGCCTCCACCGCCACCGTCGCCCGCTACCTGCCATCCGGCGCCGGGCTGCTGATGGAGCGGGAGGTCGCCGCGCTCGGCAACCTGCTGGCGGCGCCACGGCGGCCGTTCGTGGCGATCGTCGGCGGCGCCAAGGTGTCGTCCAAGGTGGCGGTACTGAAAAACCTGCTGCCCAAGGTGGACACCCTGCTGATCGGCGGCGCCATGGCCTACACGTTCCTCGCCGCGGGCGGCACCGCGGTCGGCAACTCGCTGGTCGAGCGGGACCTGATCGCCGCCGCCGCGGCGCTGGTGGAGCGCGCCGGCGAGCTCGGCGTGCGGTTGCTGCTGCCCTGCGACCACGTCACGGCCGCCGCGGTGGCGGACGACGCCGAGCGCGGCGAGACCGACGGCGCGGACATTCCCGCCGGCGCCATCGGCGTCGATATCGGCGCGCGCACCGTGGCGGCGTTCGGCGCGGCAATCGCGGGCGCCGGCACCGTGATGTGGAACGGGCCGATGGGCGTGTTCGAGGTGGCGCCGTTCGCCGCCGGCACGTTTGCCGTGGCCGAGGCGGTGGCCGCGTGCGGCGGCACCACCGTGGTGGGCGGCGGCGACTCGGTGGCGGCGATCAACGCCGCCGGCGTCGCCGGCCGGATTTCGCACGTATCGACCGGCGGCGGCGCCTCCCTGGAGCTGCTGGAAGGCCGGGAGTTGCCCGGCGTCGCCGCCCTTCGGGAGTAACGACGGGAACATGACATCGAAGGCGAGCAATCGCACACCGTTCATCGCCGGCAACTGGAAGATGCACTTCACCCATACCGAGGCGGCGGCGCTCGCCGCCGGGCTCGCCACCCGCCTCGGCGCCCGCGCCGGCATCCGGGTGATGGTGGCGCCGCCGTTCACCGCCCTGCAGGCGGTGGCGGATGCGCTGCGCGGCTCGGCCATCGAGCTGGGAGCGCAGAACGTGAATCCGGCCGCCGGCGGCGCCCACACCGGAGAGGTGGCGTGCGGGATGCTGGCGGCGCTGGGCGTCGGCGTCGTGATCGTCGGCCACTCGGAGCGCCGCCACGTGTATGGCGAGGACGATGCGCTGATCGCGCGCAAGCTGCGCGCCGTGCTGGACGCCGGCCTGGAGGCGATACTGTGCGTCGGCGAGACGCTCGCCGAGCGCGAGGCGGACACGGCCGCCGCGGTGGTGGCGCGCCAGTTGCGCGCCGCCCTCGGCAACTGCTCCGCCGCCGACCTGGATCGCGTTGTCGTAGCCTACGAGCCGGTGTGGGCGATCGGCACCGGCCGTACCGCGTCGGTGGCGGACGCCGACGCCATGCACCGCGAAGTGCGCGCCACGGTCGCGGACATGGCCGGATCGCCGGCCGCCGACGCCCTGGTGGTGCAGTACGGCGGCTCGGTAAAGCCGGACAACGCCGGCGAGCTGCTGGCCAGTTCGCAGGTCGACGGCCTGCTGGTGGGCGGCGCGTCGCTGGAACTGGACAGCTTTGCCCGCATCGCCGCCGCCGGCTCGAGTTGAACCGCCGCCGCGGTCCCGCGATCCCGCGATCCCGCGGCCGTTGATTCGCGCCCTGCCTAGTGAGTATAGTTGGCGCGGATCACGCCGCTCGCGCGCGCCGCTGATCCTTCGAGTGTCATGGCAATAGTCTCGATTCTCATCCTCGTCGTGTTCGTCGTGAGCGCGCTGCTGTTGATGGCGGTGGTGCTCATTCAGGACGATCAGGGCGGCGGCATCGGCGCGATGTTCGGCGGTGGAGCCGGCACCCCGTTCGGTGCGCGCACCGGCAACGTAATGACCCGCCTCACCTCGATTCTGGCGGTGATTTTTCTGGCCGCGGCGTTCACCCTGGCGTGGATGAATCGCACCCCCGACGCCGGCAACGTGATCGGCCGCGCACGCGCCGAACGCATGAGCAGCATGGAACGCACCGACTGGTGGGTAGCGGCCCCGGCGCCCGAGCTGCTCACCGAGGAAGCCCCCGCGGCCGTGGATGCGAGTCCGGCCGCCGCCGAGGGCGCCTCGCCCGAAGCGCCGGCCGAGGCGGCCGCGCCCGCCGCTGCCGAGGGCGAACCCGCCAAGGAGGCGGCCGCCGCCGAAGGTGGTGGTTAGCCAGCCCGTGGTAAGACTCCGGTTGCAATCGAGCGGCGATCCATCCCGGTTCCCGCGACGGGCCGCCAGGCAGCGATGAAGATCGTTCTGCTGATCGTGGCCGCCGTTGCGGTGCTGGTGCTCGGCAACCTGCTGGTGCCGGTACCTCGCGCGGCCATCGAGGTGGCCGCCGAACCGATCGGTCTCGGACCGGTCACCAACGCGATGCTCACCTCGTTCGTCCTCAGCGCCGTCATCCTGGCGGTGGCGTTCGTGGTCGGGCGCACGCTGAAGTTGCGCCCGGGCGGCCTGCAGAACGTGGTCGAGGCACTGATCGAAGGGCTCGGCAACCTGGTGAACCAGACCGCCACGCGTACCTGGGCGCCGCGCTTTTTCCCGATCTGCTGCACCATCTTCATCTTCCTGCTGATATCGAACTGGTTCGGGATTCTGGGCCCGGGTCTCGGCAGCGTCGGCATCATTCACGCCAGCGATCACGGCACGCTGGACGCCGAGGACATCACGTTCCTGCGCGGCAGCGCCGAACAGGTGCTGGCCGATCACGCCGCCAAGTACGGCGCTGATGCCCACCACGGCGTGGACGAGGCCAAGTTCGTGGTCGTGCCGCTGCTGCGCGCCCCGAGCAGCGACCTCAACCTGACCCTGGCGCTGGCCCTGATCACCATGTTCCTGGTGCAGGTGTTCGGATTCTGGAGCCGCGGAATCGGCTATGTCGGGCAGTTCCTGCGCTTCAAGAGTCTCAAGACCAAGGGCTTCGGGATGGGCCTGGTGGATGTCTTCGTCGGCCTGTTCGAGGGCTTGAGCGAGTTCGCCAAGGTGATCTCGTTCTCGTTCCGCCTGTTCGGCAACATCTTCGCCGGCGAGGTGATCCTGATCGTGATCAGCAGCCTGGTGTCGCTGGTCCTGGTGGTCGTGTTCTTCGGGCTGGAGATGTTCGTCGGCCTGATCCAGGCGTTCGTGTTCTTCATCCTTTCGCTGGCGTTCTTCCACCTGGCGACCGAGCACCATGACGACCACTGACGACCGGGCGCGCACCAATGAAGGCAATCATCACAGCCAAGAGCTTGCGACAACACAGATTCGGACAAGGAGTACAAACGCATGGAACCTGAAGCAGTAAAACTGCTGGCTGCGGGTCTCGCAATCGGCCTGGGGGCTATCGGTCCGGGCCTGGGCATCGGTCTGGTTGCCAGCGGGGCGCTGCAGGCGCTTGGCCGCAACCCGGACGCGCGCGGCCTGATCGTGACCAACATGTTCGTGGCTATCGCGTTCGCCGAGGCGCTCGCCATCCTCGCGCTGGTGGTCTCGCTCATTCTGCTGTTCGTGATCTAGGTCCAAGAGGCTACCGTGGAAGCTCTCGGCATCTCTCTGCCCGGGTTGATCGCGTATGCGATCAACTTCGTGATCCTGGTGGTGCTGCTGCGCATATTGCTCTACAAGCCGGTCAAGCAGCTTCTGGAGAACCGCAAGCAGCGCATCGCCGAGGGGCTCGATGCGGCCGAGCGCGCCGCCGCCGACGCCGCCGAGCAGCGCGGCAGGTTCGAGCGGGAACTGGAGGAAGCGCGCGGCAGCGCGCAGGCGGAAGCCGCCAAGTTGGCCCAGCAGGCCGAGCAGGTGCGCCACGAGGTGCTGCAGGCCGCCGAACAGGAAGCCGCCGAGATCAAGGAGCGCGCCCGCGAGGAAATCGAGCAGGAGCGCCGGCAGGCGGAGGCCGAGTTGGAGCGGCAGGCCGCGGACCTGGCGATGGCGATCTCCCGCAAGGTGGTCGGCGCGGCTCTCGACCAGGCGGCGCAGCGGCGCCTGGTAGACCAGTTCGTGAGCGATCTGGGCAGCGGGGAGCGCCGGTGACCGACGCCCGCAGCTACGCACTGGCCGCATTCGCGACCGCGGTGGAACCGTGGATCGACGCTCTGCGCAGGGTGCAGGGCAAGCTGCACGGCGACGCCGAGCTGCTGGCCGGGCTGTCCGACAAGGGCGCCGCCTTCGATCACCGCCGGCGGCAGCTCCGCGAGTTGCTGCCCGAGTCGGCGAGCGCCGAGTGCAGCAACTTCCTCCTCACCCTGATGGAGCGCGGCGACCTGGGCCAACTGGCGGCTATCGTCGACTGGATGGGCTCCATGGCCAGCAGCGGCCCGCAGGCGCGCATGGCGATCGTTACCACCGCCTACCCCCTGGACGGCGACCAGCGGCAGCGCTTTGTCGCCACCCTGCAGCAGACCCACGGAGCCGACCTCGGCGTGTCATTCGCCGTGGACTCCGCGATCGTGGGCGGCGTGGTGGTGCGCATCGGCGACCAGATTGTCGACGGCAGCATCCGAACCAGGCTGGAGGCGATCGACGGCGCCCTGGCCCGCGGCGAGTAGCCCGGGTCAACCCGTGACGAGGAAAACGATGACAAACGAGGTACGGTCCTGCCGACGGCGGCGCCGGGTGGACCGCCATGTCTGACGAGCGTGGCGGAGTGAGTTTCAAGCTCGACCGGATCACCAGCGAGATTCGCCGGCGAATCGAGCGCTTCGAGGCGCCGCTGGAGTCCAGTGAAGTCGGCACGGTGCTGTCGGTAGGCGACGGCATCGCCCGCATCAGCGGGCTGTCAGGAGTGATGGCCACCGAGCTCCTGGAGTTCCCCGGCGGCGTGCAGGGTATTGCCCTCAACCTGGAGCCGGACGAGGTGGGAGCGGTAATCGTCGGCGAGTACGCCCACATCGAAGAGGGGGCGCTGGTCAAGGGCACCGGGCGCATCGCGTCGATTCCGGTCAGCGACGACCTGATCGGGCGCGTGGTGAACGCCAACGGCGTCCCGGTGGATGGCCAGGGCCCGATCCGCGCCACCGCGACGATGGCGATCGAGCGGGTAGCGCCGGGCGTGGTGGAGCGCGTCAACGTGGACACGCCGGTGCAGACCGGCATCAAGGCGATCGACTCGATGACCCCGATCGGGCGCGGCCAGCGCCAACTCGTGATCGGCGACCGCCAGACCGGCAAGACCGCGCTCGCCGTCGACACCATCATCAACCAGAAGGGCAAGGACCTGATCTGCGTGTACGTGGCCATTGGCCAGCGCCAGGGTCAGGTCGCCCAGGTGGTGGCCACGCTGCGCGAACATGACGCCATGGAGCACACCATCGTGGTGGTCGCCGGGGCAGCCGATTCGGCACCGCAGCAGTACGTCGCCCCGTACGCCGGCTGCGCCATCGGCGAGCACTTCATGGAACAGGGCAGGGACGTGCTGGTGGTGTACGACGACCTGAGCAAGCACGCCTGGGCATACCGGCAGATCTCGCTGCTGCTGCGCCGGCCGCCCGGCCGCGAGGCGTATCCGGGCGACGTGTTCTACCTGCACTCGCGGCTGCTGGAACGGGCCGCGCGGCTGTCGCCCGAGCGCGGCGGCGGATCGCTCACCGCGTTGCCGATCATCGAGACCCTGGCCGGCGACGTGAGCGCATACATCCCGACCAACGTCATATCGATCACCGACGGGCAGATCTACCTGGAGTCGGACCTGTTCTACGCCGGCCAACGCCCGGCTGTGAACGTCGGCCTGTCGGTGTCCCGGGTCGGCGGCGACGCCCAGACCAGGGCGATGAAGCAGGTGGCTGGGCAGTTGCGGCTCGACCTTGCGCAGTACTACGCGCTGGCGGCGTTCGCGCAATTCGGCTCCGACCTGGACCAGACCACGCGCGGCCAACTGGAACGAGGTCAGCGCCTTACCGAGCTGCTCAAGCAGCCGCAGTACCGGCCGCAGGAGCTGGCCCACCAGGTGATCGGCATCTTCGCCCTGACCCGGGGCTTTGCCAACGGTGTGCCGGCAAGCGCCATCTCCGGCTACGCGGAGGGCCTGGTAGCGCACATCGCCGGCACGCAGCCGGCGATCATCCGCGGCATCGATGCCGAGCTGCAGCTTACCGAAGAAATCGAGGCGAGCCTGTCCGCCGCCGTGCGGCAATACACGCGGCAGGCGGGTTACGAGGTGACGGAGGGCCAGGCCTAGCGCCTGGCAGACCTCAGCCGTGGCATCGATACGCGAACTGCGCAAGCGCATTCGCAGCATCCGCAACCTGTCGCAGGTCACCCGCGCCATGGAGATGGTGGCGGCGTCGCGCATGCGCCGGGCGCAGGAACAGGTCACCGCGTCCCGTCCCTATGCCGCCAAGGCGTGGGAACTGCTCACTCAACTCGTCGCCCAGCGGGCGGTGGTGGACGTGCAGGCGCCGCTGCTCACCGACCGCGACCCGGTGCGCGCGGTGGCACTGATCCTGATCACCGGCGACCGCGGGTTGGCGGGCAGCTACAATTCGGCGATGGTGCGCGCCGCCACGCAATTCCTGGACAGCAGGGACGGTGCCGGGCAGCGGCTGATCACGGTCGGGCGCAAGGGCCGCGACGCCATGTTGCGCGCCGGCTACACGATCGAGGCGGAGTTCGGCGACCTGCCCGAGCGGCCGCGGGAGCGCGACGTGACGCCGATCGCGCGGCTTGCCACCGACGGCTTTCTCAACGGCGCCAGCGACGCGGTGTATATCGGTTACACTGACTTCATCAGCGTACTGCGGCAGCAGCCCTGGGTGCGCCAGCTCCTGCCGTTGCACCCGGATGCGTTGACCGATGCGCACGGCAGCGAGGAGCGCCGTCCGGTGATGGCCGACTACCTGCGCGACACGCCGCCGCTGCTGGCGGGCGGCTACAGCTCCGAGCCCCCCATGGAGACACTGCTGGAGCAGGTGGTGCGCCGCTTCGTGGAGTTGCAGATCTACCAGGCGGTGGTGGAGTCGCTGGCCAGCGAACACGCGGCGCGCATGGTGGCGATGCGCAACGCCACCGAGAACGCCAACGACCTGTTGAAGGATCTGACCATGACCTACAACAAGCTGCGCCAACAGTCGATCACCGAGGAGATGCTCGACATTGCCGGCGGCGCCGAGGCGCTGAGAGCCGCCGCGGGTTGAGTGCGCGAGAGGGGAAGGAATGGCAAACGGAAACGGTTCGAGTCTTGCTGACGGGCGCATCGTGCAGGTATTGGGAGCGGTGGTGGACGTGGAGTTCCCCGCCGAGCACCTGCCCGAGATCCGCTACGCATTGGAGGTCGCCGGCACAGACCGGGACGGGGCCGCCGCCCTGCTCATTCTGGAGGTGCAGCAGCACCTGTCGGGGGCGGTGGTGCGCGCCGTGGCCATGGACACCACCGACGGGCTGCGCCGCGGCCAGCGGGTGATCAACACCGGCGCGCCGATTACCGTGCCGGTGGGCGAGTCCACCCTGGGCCGGATCTTCAACGTGGTCGGGCGGCCCGTCGACGAGCGCGGACCGGTGGCGGCCGACGAACACTACCCGATCCACCGTCCGGCGCCGGCGTTCACCGACCAGGTAACCCGAACCGAGGTGTTCGAGACCGGTCTCAAGGTGGTCGACCTGATCGCGCCGTTCACCAAGGGCGGCAAGACCGGCGTGTTCGGCGGCGCCGGCGTGGGCAAGACGATCATCATCCAGGAGCTGATCTCCTCGCTGGCGCGCGAGCACGGCGGCTACTCGGTGTTTGCCGGGGTGGGGGAGCGCACCCGCGAGGGAACCCAGCTGTACGGCGAGATGCAGGAGGCGGGCGTCATCGACAAGCTGTGCATGGTGTTCGGACAGATGAACGAGTCGCCCGGCGTACGCCTGCGGGCGGCCCTGACCGGGCTCACCATGGCGGAGTACTTTCGTGACAAGGGGCTCGACGTGCTGCTGTTCATCGACAACGTGTTCCGCTTCGTGATGAGCGGTTCCGAGGTGTCGGCGCTGCTCGGGCGCATGCCGAGTGCGGTCGGCTACCAGCCCACGCTGGGCACCGAGATGGGTGAGTTGCAGGAGCGCATCACCTCCACGCAGCGCGGATCGATCACCAGCATGCAGGCCGTGTACGTGCCCGCGGACGACTACACCGACCCGGCGCCGGTCGCCACGTTCGCGCACCTCGACGCCACCCTGGCCCTGGAGCGGTCGATCGCCGAGCTGGGCATCTACCCCGCGGTCGACCCGCTGGCGTCCACCAGCCGCGCCCTGGAGCCGCGCGTGGTGGGACAGGAACACTACGACGTGGCGCGCGGTGTGCAGGAGGTGCTGCAGCGGTACCGCGACCTGCAGGACATCATCGCCATCCTCGGCGTGGATGAACTGTCCGAGGACGACCGGCTGGTGGCGTCGCGCGCGCGCAAGATCCAGCAATTCCTGTCGCAGCCGATGTTCGTCGCGCAGCAGTTCACCGGCCGCGAAGGGCGCTACGTCCCCGTGTCGGATACCGTGTCCAGCTTCCGCCGCCTGCTCGACGGGGAGGTGGACGACGTGCCGGAGCCGATGTTCTACATGGCCGGCTCACTGGACGAGGTGATCGAGCGTGCCGGCGGGCAGCGCACGGACGTGGCGGCGGGCTGACGTGAGCGGGTCGGGCCACTCCGATTCCGCGGCAACGGAGGCCGCGGGCGCGCGGGCGGCGGGCGCCGGGCGCGTGCGCCTGGAGATACTGACCATAGAGCGCCAGTTGTTCGACGAGCAGGTGAGCATGGTGATTGCTCCCGGTGCGGATGGCGTGCTCGGCATACTGCCGCATCATCAGCCGATGCTCACCGCGCTGGAGCATGGCGAGCTGGTCATTCGGGTCGACGGACGGAACGACCGGTACATGGCGATCGGCGGCGGCGTGATGCAGGTGCTGCCCGATCACGTGGTGATCCTCGCCGATCGTGCCGAACGCGCTGACGAGATCGATCTGGCGCTTGCCGAGGAGGCTCACCAGCGGGCGCTGGAGTCGATGGAGCGTGGCGCAACCGACCTTGAACTCGGGCATGCGCGTGAGGCTCTGCGCCACTCAGCCGTGCGCCTCGCCGTCGCGCGGCGCCACCACGGGCGCCTGCCGCGCTGATCGTTCGGACTGCTCCCGGACTGCTACCAGCCGCCCGCGCTCTGCGACCCGCCGCCCGCGGTCGGCGGCTCCAGCTCCACCAGCAACAGCCGCAGTTGATTGGCGCGCCGAAACAACACCGCCAACACGCCTCCCGCACGCAGCGCACGCGCGTCCTGCACCGGCTCGCTGCCGCGCACCAGGATCAGCTTCCGGTACGCCCCCTCGGCGCGCGGCGCCACCAGCGAAAGGTGATATTCCGGTTCGCCGGAGTCACCGAGCGCAAGCTCCGAGAACAGGACGGTGAACGCCGGCGCCGCCGCATCGGTATCGTCGCGCTCCGCAAACGCCGCGAGCGCATGCACTTCGCGTGCCAGCGTGATCTTGTGCTCGGATCCGATGGCACCGCCGCGGTCGACCGTGACGGCAACGATTTCGTGTGCGCCCCGCGCGGCGCCGTCGCTGGATTCCAGTGCCGTGCGGTCGTCACGTACGTAAGCCACCACGAGTAGCTCCTGGGAGCCACACGCCACCGACAAGGGTGGCGGCGGCAATTCCGGTTCGCGTCCGGGAAGCTTGATGCGCACATCGTCGCGGCCATCTTCCACCACCAGCAGTCCGCGGTGGTCGAACATCGAGAAACCGTGCCGGCCGGCGCAATGGTAGGGGCTGAGCGCCGGGCCCGGGGCTTCGGGGACGCCGGTGGGCGCGGCGTCCGCGGGCAGGGACCGGTCGCCGGCATGGATCGGCGTCGATTGATCTTCCAGCAGCGCCGGACGGACGTCGAATGAACGCAGGGCCTCGTCCTGTTCGCCGAGCAGGCCGAACAACGTGAATCCGGCCGGCTCGAAATCCGAGGCGGGGCCGGGCAGCACCCCCACCGGCACGACCGGTTCCGGCAGCAGGTCCACGATCCACGGCTCGGCACTGTCCACCGGGCGATGGATCCACTTGGTGACGCGTGCATCGGCTAGTTCCTGGTCGGTGTACAACAGGTGTTCGATGCCGTCGTGCTGCAGGAACGCATGGCGCCCGAAGTAGGGATTGATTCCCGGCACGAGATCGACGCGGTCGATGGTCACTACTTTGTCCGCGTGTGCCCGCGGAGCGGCCAGCGAGCCGCGCGCCAGGCGCAGGGTCAGGTCGGCCGCGTCGGCGTACACGGCAATCCACTGGCCTCCGGCGGCCGACTCCTGCAGCGAGTAGAACGGCGGCGCGTGTTCGGCGAGCAACACGCTCTCGGGCAGCGCCAGGATCGGTTTGGGCGGCGCCGGCGCTTCCGACTTCGCGCAGTTCGACAACGCGGCCAGCACGCCGAACAGCATGGCAGCGCGCACCGTCATCCGCCGCCCGACCGGACCAAGAGGCTGCCCGCGCGCCGCTTGCCGGCCGTTGACCGCGCGATTCGCCGCTCCCTATACTGCCTCAAGTGCCGACAACTCCTTGCATATGCGTACCGCGGTAGTATTCTTCGAGGGCAAGAATCGCAAACGGCTGCTGTCGCTGGCGCAGGCGCTGGCGAGAGGAATCGAGACGCAGGGCCACCAGGTCGATCTGATCGACGGTGCTCGCGACATCAACAGCAAGCTTACCATCTACGGGTACATTGCCATAGGCGGCGAGTCGATCACGACGTTCACCGGCAAGATTCCGGAGGTGGTGACCCGCTACCTGAAGAACGCGGGGATGATCTCCGGCAAGCGCTGTTACGCGTTCGTCTGCAAGAGCCCGATCAGCGCCAATCGCGCCCTGCAGCGGATCATGAAGGCGATGGAGGGGGAGGGCATGTTCCTGAAGAATTCCGGCATCCTCAATTCCGAGGTGGAAGCGCAAGAGGTGGGGCGCCGCCTGCACATCTCCTGAACCGGCGCGTTCGAAACGCGGGCTACTCCTTCCACGGGAATATCATGCCGCGCAGCGTGCGTTTCCCCACCCGGTCGCGGTCATCGACCAGCAGGGCGTCCCAGGGAATCTCCTTGCGGTCGGCGTCCGGGTGCTGCTCCAGGTAGTCGTACTTGTAGAGGCGCAGCTTCAGCGCGACGTTGTGCCACACGAGGATCGCCCCGAGTCCCGGCAATATGCCGCCGGTGAACAGCGAAGCGAGCAGGATCGCCAGGGCTCCGACCGCGAGTACCAGCATCAGGCCGGTGTTGTCGAAGAACAGGAGCAGCATTTTGCGGACCATCTTGCGGGGTTTGCGTTCCAGCCGCGACTGAATCGGAAAGAAGAACTGCGCCGCAAGGACCCAGCCGACGGTGACCCACAGCAGGATGATCTGGCCCATCATGCCGAGCACCGGCTGGTCCACCTGGGCGTACACGCGAATCGCCACCTGCAGGATCACGAAGTAGACGCCGTTGACCAGCGCGAACAGCAGCGTCGTTCGGTAGGTGTCCCGGACCGCATCCCAGAACAGCGCAAAGCCGGGCGACTGGTAGTCGGCGATCGCGCTCGCCACCGCGCTCGCCCCGCCGGTGTAGACACAGAAGCAGGCCAGGGCAACGACCTGCAGCGCCAGGGTCAGGGGCAGCAGCGGGGCAATCACCGGCGCGTAAACGAGGAGCGCGACCGGGGCGTAGAACCCGATATTCAGCAGCAACACCCGGAACAGGTTGTCCCACGTATCGAAAAACGCCTTCTTGATCAGAAAACCGAGCATCTTGGGCAGTCGTGTGCTCCTTGTATCACGGTACCCGGCGGTACACAACAACCCACGGCGGCTCGGGCGGCTCCTGCCGGCGCCCCCCACCACGCCGCCCGCACCGGCGGCCACCGGGCGGGCAGGGCGGGCCGGTCCGGGCGGGCCAGGTTGCACTTGACAGTCAACAATCCCGCGTCCTACAATCGGCCCTGATAACTGGCGGACGGGCCGCCAGATTATCGGGCGGGCAGTTCAGGGAGGGGCGGCCCCCGTCACGGCCACAGGGGTTGTGCCTTGTCTCCCAACCACTACAAGACCCTCGGCATCTCGCCGCGGGCCAGCGCGGTCGAGATCAAACGCTCGTTTCGCAGACGCGCTAAGGAGCTACATCCCGACACCGCACTCGTCGGCTCCGACGAACGCATGCGTTCGTTGATCGATGCCTACGAGGTGCTCAGCGATCCACAGCGGCGCATCAACTACGATCGCACCCACGCCAGCCTGTTCCGCACCGTCACGTTCGACTACCGCGAGTTTCTCAGGCAGCGCCGCCACGACTACGTGAGTCAGTCCAAGCTCATCTTCTATGATCTGCTGAACTCCCACGACGAGGAGGCGTTGGAGACCTACGAACAACTCCTCATGGCCCACATCGACCTGCGCAAGTACATGTCTCACGAGGACTTCATGGACTGCTCGTTCCTCCTCGCGGAAGCGTTCGAGCGGCGCGGCGACCTGGTGCGATCGGCGGACCTGTACCGGCGCCTGTACCTGTACGAGCGTGAGCGCCCCTACTTCCACCATTTCGTCGACGAGGTTGTGGACCGGTTGCGCACCCTGATCTGCTTCAAGATGGTGCCGCACCTGCCGGCGGAGCTGGTTGTCGAGCACATCGAGAACCTGATCGACATGGACATCTCGCGCAAGGACTCGGCGTTCTTCCACAAGAAGATTGCCGAAATCTACTCGAGCAACGGCGACAACCGCCGCGCCGCCGAGCACCTGCGCCGGGGACTGGCCCTGGACACCAAGCTCGCCGGCGTCAAGAAACTCAAGGAAAAGATCGGCTTTCCCGAACTGGCCGCGACCTAGGAACCTGTCGGGTTCCGCCAGGCTCCTGGGCAGGCCGGCCGGCTGGGCCAGGAACGACGCCGCGGGCGGTGGTTCTGCGGCGCTGACCGAGACTGGGCCGTGATCTGGCCGAGATCGCGGACCGGCGGGCGATTCGTGCCGTTGTCACGGGCGTCGCCACCGTGCGGGAACGTATTGTTCGTCCTGCGACCGTGGCGCGTGGTATATTGCGTCCCGGAGGAGCAGTGGTCGCCCGCACAACCTGTCTTGCTCTCGTCATCGCCAGCTTGCTTCCCGCCGCGGTCGCCTCGCAGGCGATCGACCGCCCGGCTGCCACGGTACGGCTGCACAAGACCGATGTGATCGGCATACGCGAACTGCGCACCCAGATCGAGTTGCTCGAGCTGCGCACCGGTCAGCCCGTGCCGCCGGAACAGCGCCCTGCGATCCTGGATCTCCTGGTCGGGGAAAGACTGTTCGATCAGGCGGCGGAACGCGAACGCGTGACGGTGAGCGACGCCGACGTGGACACCCGCATCGGGCAGCTTCGAGATCAGGAAGGGCACCGCCTGAACCTGGGGCGCGCGTTGACCGACGCCGAGTACCGGTCGCTGGTCAGCGAGACCGGCCTGTCCTGGGATGAGTACCGTGAGCAGCTTCGCAAGGCGCTCATTCAGCAGCGCTACGTGGCGCGCGTGCGCGGCGACGAACTGCGCGCCGTCGAATTGCCCACCGCGGCCGACGTCGAGGCGTTCTACGAGGCCAACAAGACTACCGTGTTCGTCCAGCCCGACATGGTGCAGTTCAAGCACATCTTCTTTGACACCCGCAATGTCAACGAGGCGTCCGCACGCGTGGCGGTGCGCGAGCGCGCGGAGCGGGTGCATCGCGAACTGGTCAACGGCGCCCGGTTCGACAACCTGGTGCGCACCTATTCCGACGATGTTGAGTCGCACGACTCCGGCGGGCTGTTCGGTACCTACCTGCGGCGCGATGACCAGGCGACCAGCCAACTCCTCGGGCGGGAATTCTTCGACGCGCCGTTCGCCATGGACGAGGGCGAGACCAGTGGCGTGCTGCGCTCCAACGTCGGATTCCACATCGTGCGCGTGGTAGACAAGGTGTCGGCGCGTATCCTCGGCCTCGACGATCCGGTCAATCCGATGTCGGAGAGCACGGTACGCGACCAGATCCGCGTGCTGCTGGCGAACAGCGTGCAGACACAGGCGTACCAGAGCGCCTTGCTGGCGACCCTGGACGATCTGCGGCAGCAGGCCGAGGTGCGCATCTTCGAGGACAATCTCCGGTGGTAGGGCGTCGTCCTGCCGGCACGTGCGGTCGGTGATGCACAAGCGGCGCGATGCACGGACGATCGCCGTGCAGTCGATGTACCGGTTCGAGATTTCACGCGCACCGCTGGCGGAACTGCTCGATTACTCCTGGATCGACGCGCAGCGGCGGCGCGCCATGGCACCGGCCACGTTCGAATTCGCCTCCCTGCTGATCGCCGGATGTATCGACAATCTGGCGGCGATCGACCGCGAGATCGATCGCCACCTGGAACACTGGGACATCGAGCGCGTTTCGCGGATCGACCTGTCGGTGCTGCGCGTCGGCACCTACTGCCTGCTGCATCAGCGCGACATCCCCGCCGAGGTGACGATCGACGAAAGCGTGGCCGCGGCCCGGCAATTCGGCGGAGAGCACTCCTACCGGTTCGTGAATGGCGTGCTCGACGGCATTTACCGGCGGTTTGACGCCGCACGGGGCACGGTCGCCACGGGCTGTTGATGGATGCTGTGGTCCTTTGGTGCAGTTCCGTGCGGTTGGTCTTGGCGCACCGTTTTCCCAATGGTAGGGTGGCGTCGGTGATTTGCTTGTACCGGTGGTCCCGGACCACCGCCCTTGGGGTGCTGTTGCTGGTCGGGATGCTGGCCCTGCCGGCCGTTGCGTATGCACAGGATCAGGACGAGGACGGCAGCGGAGCGGAAGTCGAACCGTTGGTCGCGCCGCGCTACGGGTTGGGAGACAGCACGCTGGCCATGCGGCTGGGAATTGCCTTGCCGTTGTTCCTGCTCGCAACCGACGAGGTGGAAACTCCGGACGGCAAGAAGGACAACGTGCTTCCGGTCAACCTGAGCGTGGTAGGCACGGCCGCCGTCAATTGGAGTGCCTACTTGGACGAGTCGTTCACGATCGGTGCGGAGCTGGGCGGCGGCCTGGGCGTCGACATCAACGACGCGCTCTGGTACATGGTGCCGATCCTGGTCCGTGCCGGATACGTGATCAACCTGCCGCAGATGGAGATTCCGATCAGTGCCGGAGTCGGCGCCGTGGTGATGCGCCTGGTGGACAACACCCGGGTGGCGTTTGCCCTGCAACCGGGCGCGGGATTTCTGTGGCGCGCTACCCCCGACTGGTCATTCGGCGTGACGCTCGAATACTGGTTTTCCTGGGAACCGCCGTGGGCGGATGCGAACGATCCGCACTTCTTCGGCAACTTCGTCAGCGCCACCGCTACCGCGGTGTACCACTTCTGATGGCTGCACACGGCACGATGGCTGCCGGGCGGGGCGGCGCGCGCGCCGGTCGCTACGCGGCGGTCTTGTTGTTGACGTTGTTGCTGGTGGTAGCGTGCGAGAGCAGCGTGCCCGGGATATTCCACACGCTCGCTACCGAGAACGAGCGCGACAACCGCAACCTGCACGACGACCTGACCGTGAGCGCGGTGGGCGCGGTGGGCGGAGTCTACTACGTGGCCGCCAACGGCATGTGGAGCCGGCCGGCCGCGCGGGACAGTTGGCAGGCGGTAGCGCGCCCGCGCCCGGGTTCCGCCGAGGTGCCCGTGCTCGGCATGGCACAGAGCGGCGGTACACTGTGCGTGGGCACCGAGAACGGCGTGTACCGTGCCGCCGCCGATCCGACGTCGCCGCCCTGGCACCGGGCCGTCGGGGTCTCGGGGCAGATCGTGCGCGTGTTCGCGATCGGCGGCCGCGAGCAGGAGATTCTGGCGTTTGCCACCGATCACGAGGCGTACGAGGTATACCTGAGCACGGACGCTTGCGCGAACTTCACCGAAGTGACGCCGGGCGGGGCGGCCGGGCGCCCGTTCGATGCGTTTCACGACGGTAACCGGTACTGGTTGACCATCGGGAACACGGTGTACTCCGGGGACGATCTGCACAGCCTTGCAGCGGAAGACACGCCGCCGGAGGCCGAAGCGGCGTTTCGCGGGATCTGGTGCTTCGAGGGGGGCGGGCGATGCCTGTTCGCCAACGCCGTCGGCGAGGTCTGGGAACACGACGGCAACGGTTGGGAGCTTCTCGGACAGATCGAGCCGCCCGACGACGAGGAGGAGACGGTACCCCTGACGCTGTTCACCCAGATCGGCGACCAGGTCCTGGTCGGCACGCGCGGTTACGGATTCTACCAGTTTGCCGAGCAGGATCTGGACCTCGACAACGTACGGCGCGGCCCGCGCAGTACCAGCCAACTGTATCGCGCGCACGTGACCGTGTTCGCCCGCCCCGGGAACGGGAACCTGGTGTTCGCCGGTACCGCCGGCGACGGACTGTCCAGCATCGACATTGGCACGGCCGCGAAGGACACCGGAACCTGGGATTGGGAGTAGTCCGCCCACGACGGTGAGCGGGCGCCGACGCTCTACTAGCCCGTGAGGACTTCGGTGCGGTCCTTGAAGATGGCGACGGTGTGCTCGAAGTGGGCCGACGCCCGCCGATCACCGGTAACCACGGTCCAGCCGTCGTCGAGCACCGTAATCTCGGAAGTTCCGAGGTTGAGCATCGGCTCGATCGCGAGCACCATGCCGGGCTTGAGCCGCGGATTCTCGCCGCCGGCGGGATAGTTCGGTACCTGCGGATCTTCATGCACGGCGAAGCCGACCCCGTGGCCGCAGTATTGACGCACAACGCCGTAGCCGGCTTCGCGGGCGCGCTCGAAGATGGCGTTGGAGATGTCGCGGATGCGATTCCCCGCTACCGCCTGCCCGATCCCCACGCGCAGGCAGTCCTCGGTGACCTCCAGGAGTCGCTGCAACTCGTCCGAAACCCCGCCTACCGGGACCGTGAGCGCCGCGTCGGCGAAGTAACCGTCGATCTCCACCCCCAGATCCAGGCCGACGATGTCACCGTCGCGCAACCGCCGCTTGCCGGGGATGCCGTGAATCACCTCGTCGTTGATGGACGCGCAAATGGCCGCCGGATAGTCCATGTATCCGAGGAACGCCGGGCGCGCGCCGCGCGAGGTGAGAAACCGCGATGCGATGTCGTTCAGGTCGGCGGTGGTAACGCCCGCGCGCACACTGCGGCGCAACAGGCGGAGGCTCTCCTTGACGAGGACTGCCGACTGCCGAATGCGCTCGATGTCGGCGTCGCTCTTCAACCGTCTCACCGCGGACCTTCGAGCCGGAGCGGCTTGCCGTGGGTGTCCGTGAACGCCTCTTCGGCATCCGCTCCGTATGCGCTGCGGACCGCATCCACGACGGTGTCCGGCTGATCCTGCGTAATGGTGACGTTGCCGCTGTGAACGACCCCCGGCTCGAGGGTGAGCTTGGGAGTGGTGATGCTGCCGAGCACCTTGCCGGTCTGTGCCACGTACACCTCTTCATCGGCCTTGATATTGCCGATGAAGGTGCCGGCCACCACCACCTTGCCGGTCGAGATGTCGGTCTTGGCCTGCCCGGTGGGGCCGATGATCACGTCCCCGTCAGTATGGATGTCGCCCTGGAACTTGCCCTCGATTCGAATCGTACCGCTTATGTGAAGCCTTCCGTGGAATATCGACCCGGTGCCGATGGTGCAGTTCGCGGCCACGTGCCTGGCTGCCATGTTCGCCGTCCTATCTCCGTCCCGCGGCCGATGCGTGATTATTGGTTGCCATTTCCCCATCCGTGTCGTGGAACGACTCGTGGAACGACCAGGCTGCCCGCGCTCGACATCTCCAGCACCATACCGAATCCCCACCAAGGCTGCAAGGCAACTGCCTGTCTGTCGGGCCTGTCCGGCCGATCCGCGGCCAAGCCGGTGGACGCCGGGTTTGATGGATCGCTACCTTTGGATGCGAGGGGGCCGATCATGTCGGAAATCGTGCCGCGAGAGAAGGTATCGCAACAGGGCGTGCGTGCCGCGGGAGGTGTCGCAGGGGCGCTCGCCCTGCTGTTGCTCGGACCGCTGGTAGGCATGCTGCCGTTGGTGGGCGGCGTGCTGAAGACGTTGATGAGTATCGGCGGCATTGGCCTGCTCGGGTTCGGCGGATACAACCTGTTCCAGTTCATCCGCAACCTGCGCCGCCGCATGTAGCCCCAGCCGCGCACGTTGCACGCGGGCAACGGATCAAACCTGCCGATAATCAACCCGTGAAGGACCGCCCACCGCTACCCTGGAGAGTGTTCGGCGTCATCGGGTTGTTGATCGTGGTGACCGCCTACTCGGCGCTGAATCTGGAGAACCGTTCCGACGTGTCGCTGGGAGTGTACACCTTCCGTGGCGTGCCGGTGTTTCTCACCAGCCTGATCGCGCTCATTCTGGGCGCCGTTCTGGTCGTGCCCATGACCCTGCGCAAGCGCGTGCGGCGGCAGCAGGCCGCCGCCGAGGATGTGGCGGTGGCCGCCGAACCGTTGCCCGACGAACCCGAGCCCGCGGTGCCCGAAGAAGCGCCGCAGCATGACGGCGCCGGCGACGCGCAGGAAGTGGAGGATGCGCCTCGCCGGCGTGTGCGTTGGCCGTTCGGTGCCCGGCATCGGGACCAGGATCCGGCCGGCGCCCCGATGCGCGAGCGCGGCGCCGCCGGCGACCGCGATGCTGGCGGTGGCGGCTAACTCGGAAGCGTCGATCACCGCGCCACCCGCAGACCGCGTCCGGTCGCGGCTGCGGAACCCGCTCGCAGCCTGCCTGATCGCCCTTGCGGCCACGGTGGCGGTGCCGACGGCATACTCGGCGCGGCCGCCCGGCGACGCCGCGGCCGAGCTCGCGGCCAGCGGGCGTCTGGACGCCGCACTGGCGTTGCTGGATGGATGGCTCGCCGAGCACCCAGGCGATGCACGCCTGTTTCCGGTGGTGTTGCAGGTGGTCACCGCCGCCCCGGACCAGAGCACGGTGGATGCGGTGCTCGGGCGCTTCGAACACGCGCTGGCTGCGGACAACGTGGACGTGCTGCGCGCGGTCCCGGCTGACTTGGCAGAGTTGCGCGGTGGCGTCGAGCAAGCCCTCGTCGAACTCCGCCAGTCACGACTTCCCGATGCGGCCGGGCGCCGGGCGCTGCTGCTCCTGGAGCTTGGGCAGATCGGCGACGGGGCGCCACCTCGGGACGCACCGGTGGCGATGCACGCGGGCTTGGCACGTGCCGGCCAGGGTCTGGAAGAGCCTGCCCTGGAGCAATCGCTGCGCATGGCGTTCGCGGACGCCGGACAAGCCGGCGGCGGCGCCGACGGAGCGCTAGCCGGTTACGGTCTGGTGGCTCTGCTGAACGCCTCCGAACGTTCCCGGGAGGCGACTACCGTGCTCGCCGAGCTGGGGCGCCGCTATCCGCGCAGTCCCGAATACGCGTTGGCGGCAGCCGAGCTGGGCGGCGGCCAGACCGCCGGCGGCGTCGCGTTGCCGCCGGTGGTGGCGCTGCCGACGCCGGCAATGTTGCTCGCCCGTGCCATATTGGCGTGTCCGCCTCCCTGTATGATACCCGCGGTCGCGCTGGCGTCGGCGGTGCCGGCCGCAGGGCCCCGGCAGACCGCCGTTGCCCGCGTGGCGGCAACCGCGCGGCCGCCCGCCTCGCCGCCAGGCGAACCGCCACCGGATCGGATCGTGCTGGTACCCGCGCGCGTGGCGGAGCCGGCCCCCGAGCCGCGGCAACCTGCCGCGGATTCGCCCGCGGTGCCGCGGCCGGCGCCTGCCGCCGCTCCCGGCGGCGGGAGCCGTAC